>CAXEZH010000198.1:0-22830 GCA_964000695.1 uncultured Mycolicibacterium sp.
CGATCAAGGGCACACTGCCCGCCGACGCGGACCCGGCCCAGCTGCGGGCCTCGGTCAAGGACGTCGCCGAGAACATCATGATCGTCGACCTGGTCCGTAACGACCTGGGCCGGGTCGCGCGGACCGGCTCGGTGACCGTGCCCGAACTGCTCGCCGTGCGACCGGCGCCCGGGGTGTGGCACCTGGTGTCCACGGTTGCCGCGCAGGTACCCGTCGACGTGTCGATGGCCGAGGTGCTGGCGGCGACGTTCCCGCCGGCGTCGGTGACCGGAACGCCGAAGGACCGTGCCCGCGAGCTGCTGCGCGGCTGGGAACCTGCTCGCCGTGGCGTGTACTGCGGCACCGTGGGCCTGGCCTCACCAGTGGCGGGGTGTGAACTCAACGTCGCCATCCGCACCGTCGAGATCGCCGCGGACGGCACCGCGGTGCTGGGCGTCGGAGGCGGCATCACCGCCGACTCGGACCCCGGCCGGGAGTGGGAGGAGTGCCTGCACAAGGCGGCCCCGATCCTCGGCGACGGTCAGCCGCGCGAGCGCAGGACCGCGTCGTAGAGCTCGCGCTTGGACGGGGCACCCGCGGTGGCCTCGACGACCTGCGCGCAGGCGTCCTTGACGCGCATGCCGGCACCGACCAGCCGGTTGACCTCCTCGACCAGCGACTCGGGGTCCGCCGACGGGGTCACCCCGGCCAGCACCACACTGATCTCCCCCAACACCCCGTCAGCCGCCCAGTCGGCGAGTTCGGAGAGCGTGCCGCGGACCACCTCCTCGTGTGTCTTGGTCAGCTCGCGGCACACCGCGGCGCGGCGGTCCGGCCCGAGCACATCCACGGCGTCGCGCAGGCAGTCGCTCAGCCGCCGGGGTGACTCGAAGAACACACAGGTGCGCTGCTCGGCGGCCAACCCCGCCAGCCACGTCTTGCGGGCGGACCGCTTGCGCGGGGCGAACCCCTCGAAACAGAACCGGTCGGCCGGCAGGCCGGCGACCGCCAGCGCCGTCGTCACCGCCGACGGTCCCGGCAGGCACTGCACCGGCAGCTGCGCCTCGACACAGGCCGTCACCAGGCGGTATCCCGGGTCGCTGATCATCGGCATGCCGGCGTCGCTGACCAGCAGGACCGTCGCTCCGGCGCGGATGTCGTCGAGCAGCGCCGGCACCCGGGACGCCTCGTTCTGATCGAAGACGCTGACCACCCGGCCGGCGAGCCGGACCTCCAACGCCTGGGCCAGCACCCGCACGCGGCGGGTGTCCTCGGCAGCGATCACGTCGGCGCTGCCCAACGCACGGACCAGCCGCGTCGAGGCGTCCGCCGGCTGTCCGAGCGGCGTGGCGCCGATGAGCAGTCGACCGGCAGTCATGTCCGACAGCCTACGATCGCTGTCGTGACCGCCGCCCCGGCCGCAGAACGCGTGGCCAGCCCGCACGCGGCTCCGGTGATCAGCCCGGGGCCGGTGACTCCGGTGGCCGACTTCGGACCGCTGGACCGGATGCAGGGCTGGGCCATGACCGCGGTGATCACCGCACTGGCCGCGATCACCCGGTTTCTCAACCTCGGCTCGCCCACGGATGCGGGCACCCCGATCTTCGACGAGAAGCACTACGCCCCCCAGGCGTGGCAGATGCTGGGCAACCACGGCGTGGAGGACAACCCCGGCTACGGGCTGGTGGTGCACCCGCCGGTCGGCAAGCAGCTGATTGCTCTCGGGGAGGCGATCTTCGGCTACAACGGGCTGGGGTGGCGGTTCTCCGGCGCAGTGTGTGGTGTCGTGCTCGTGCTGCTGGTCGTGCGCATCATGCGGCGGATCAGCCGCTCCACGCTGATCGGGGGTGTGGCGGGGCTGCTGCTGATCGCCGACGGCGTCAGCTTCGTCACCGCCCGCACAGCGCTGCTGGACGGTTTCCTGACGGTGTTCGTGGTCGCGGCGTTCGGCTGCCTGATCGTCGACCGCGACCAGATCCGCGCACGCATGCACAAGGCGCTGCTCGAAGGCAGGATCGGCGAAACCGTGTGGGGGCCACGGCTGGGCGTGCGGTGGTGGCGTTTCGGCGCAGGCGTGCTGCTCGGTCTGGCGTGCGCCACCAAGTGGTCGGGTCTGTATTTCGTGATGTTCTTCGGGGTGATGACGGTGGCCTTCGACGTCGCCGCCCGCAAGCAGTACCGGGTGCCGCGGCCGTGGCTGGGGACGTTCCGCCGCGACGTCGGACCGGCGCTCTACGCCCTGGTGCTGATCCCGTTCGGGGTGTACCTGGCCTCCTACGCGCCGTGGTTCGCCTCTGAGACCGCCATCGACCGCTACGAGGTGGGCCGCTCGATCGGACCCGACAGCGTGCTGCCGATCCCCGACGCGGTGCGCTCGCTGTGGCACTACACCTACGGCGCGTACCGGTTCCATTCCGGGCTGACCAACGCCGACGGCAACCACCACCCGTGGGAATCCAAGCCGTGGACGTGGCCGATGTCGCTGCGGCCGGTGTTGTACGCGATCGACTCCGAGAACGTGTCCGGGTGCGGGGCGCAGTCCTGCGTGAAGGCCGTCATGCTCGTCGGCACGCCGGCGATGTGGTTCCTGGCGGTGCCGGTGCTGGGGTGGGCGCTGTGGCGGGCGTTCGTGAAGCGGGACTGGCGCTACGCGGTGCTGCTGGTGGGCTACAGCGCCGGGTTCCTGCCCTGGTTCGCCGACATCGACCGGCAGATGTACTTCTTCTACGCCGCGACGATGGCGCCGTTCCTCGTGATGATCATCGCGCTGATCCTCGGCGACATCCTCTACAAACCGGGCCAGAACGCGGAGCGACGAACGCTGGGTCTGCTGGTGCTGTGTTGCTATGTGGCGCTGGTGATCACGAACTTCGCGTGGCTGTATCCGATCCTGACGGGGCTGCCGATCTCGCAGCACACGTGGAACATGCAGATCTGGCTGCCGTCCTGGCGTTAGCTTGTCGCCGGATGCCGCGAACGTGCATTCCCGGTAGCGGCCGGGCCGCGAGTGCTACCGGGAATGCACGTTCGCGGACACACACAAAAGCTAGAGCGGGTCGCGGGCGGCCGGGCACGACATGCAGCGTGGCCCACCGCGGCCGGTGCCGAGTTCGGAGGCAGCGATCGGCAGTACCTCGATGCCCGAGTCGGCCAGCCGGGCATTGGTTTCGGTGTTGCGCTCGTAGGCCACCACCACCCCGGGCGCGAGAGCCAGCGTGTTGTTGCCGTCGTCCCACTGCTCGCGCTCGGCGGTCACCGGGTCGAGGCCGGTGTCGATGACGCGCAGCTTGCCGATGCCCATCGCGTCGGCGGCGGCGTCGACGAACGGCGCGGCGTTGTCGATCTTCACCCCCGAGCCGGTGCGCCGAATGGTGAACGCGGTCAACGTGTCCACGATGTTGGGATACATCACCACCGCGTCGGTGTCGACCATGGTGCACACCGTGTCCAGATGCATCTGCGCGCGTTCCTGCGCGATCGGCACCGCCAGCACGGTGTGGGCGAGGCCGTCGTCGAACAGGCTGCGGGCCAACGCCTCTGCGCCCGCCGGTGTCGTACGCTCCCCCACCCCGACCGCGAGGACGCCGGGTCCGAGCAGCAGCACGTCACCGCCCTCCACCGGGGCCGAGCGCGACTCGTAGGCCCGCCTGGTACCCAGGAAGCGCGGATGGTGCGCGTAGATCAGGTCCGTCAGCGACGTCTCCCGGGCCCGGGCGGGCAGCGCCAGCGACGTGATCGCCACCCGCGGCCCGATCCAGACCGACGAGTCCCTGGCGAACAACAGGTTCGGCAGCGGGTCGACGACGAAGTCGCCACCGTGGTGCATCCGGCGCACCAGAGACAGCTCGCCCTCCCCGAACGGCAGCTCGTCGAACGTCATCCCGCCGGTCAGCACGTGTGCCAGCGACGGAGCGTCGAGGGTCCGCAGATACGCGGCCAGCTCCTGGGCCAGCGGCACGCCGAGACGCCGCGAGTTCACCGCCGCGGAGATGCCGTGCATGCGGGCCGCACCGCTGTGGGCCAGCGCCTCGGTCAGCAGCTCGCCGAGCAGCAAAACCTCGACCCCACGCGAACGCAGCAGTTCGGCGAAAGCGTCGTGTTCCTCCTGCGCCTTGGCCACCCACGGCAGCCCGTCGAACAGCAGGGTGTCGTTGTTGCGCGGCGTCAGCCGCTGCAGCTCCGGACCGGGCCGATGCAGGATCACCACCCGCAGCGTGCCGACCTCCGAATCACACCCCAGCGCAGCGCCCGTCACAGCTAGCACAGTAACCCCAAACCCCCACCTCAACTATGGTTCAGGTCATGGACCGGGCCCAGGAACTCACGCCGGGCGAGATGGCGCTGCGCAGCGGGGTCGCTGTGTCGGCGCTGCACTTCTACGAGCGAGAGGGCCTGATCACCAGCAGGCGCACCAGCGGCAACCAACGCCGCTACAGCCGGGACATGCTGCGCCGGGTGGCGTTCATCCGGATGTCGCAGCGGTTGGGTATCCCGCTGGCCCGCATCCGGGAAGCGATGGCCACGCTGCCCGCCGACCGGACCCCCACCAGCAAGGACTGGGCGCGGCTGTCGGCGGCGTGGCGGGCCGACCTCGACGAGCGCATCGTCCATCTCCAGCGCCTGCGCGACAACCTCACCGGGTGCATCGGATGTGGTTGCCTGAGCCTGAAGGTCTGCGCGCTGGCCAACCCCGGGGACGCGCTCGCCGAGGAAGGCCCCGGCGCCGTCCGCCTCTGAGATATCGAACGCCTGTGCGATAGACTGCCGGGCATGCAGCAGGCCCTGCAAAGCTCACTGTTCGACCACTCCGAGCGTCGCGAGCTCGGCCACGGCGCCTGGCTGGAAGTCCGGTCGGGCTGGCTCGCTCAGGACGGCGCGAGCGACGCTGTCGACGGAGCCCTGTTCGACGAGCTGCGCGACACCGTGCCCTGGCGCGCCGAGCGCCGGCAGATGTACGACCGGGTGCTCGACGTGCCCCGGCTGGTCAGCTTCGTGGACTTCCGCAATGACGCGGCGGACCCGCCCCCACATCCCCGGCTCAAGCAGCTCCGGCGGCGGCTCAACGACGCCTACGCCGGTGAGCTCGGCGAGCCGTTCGTCACCGCGGGGCTCTGCCTGTACCGCGATGGTGAGGACAGCGTGGCCTGGCACGGCGACACGATCGGACGCAGCAGCACCGAGGACACCATGGTGGCCATCGTCGGCCTCGGCGCAACAAGGGTTTTCGCGCTGCGTCCGCGCGGCGGCGGGGCGGCGTTACGGCTGCGACACGGCCATGGTGACCTGCTGGTGATGGGTGGCTCCTGTCAACGCACCTGGGAGCACTGCATTCCCAAGACGGCCCGGCCCACCGGACCCCGCATCAGCATCCAGTTCCGGCCGCACAACGTCCGTTAGCCCTGGACCAGCTCCACCGCGCGCGTCACCAGGTCGCGGGCCCGCCCGGTGTCGACCCTGGCCACCGGTTGGTCCGGCACGACCAGCGGATTGGCGGTGACGATGACGATGAAGGTCCCGAAGTTCGCCACGTAGTTGTACAGCTCACCGGTGCGCGATCCGGCCTGTGTGGTGGTCTGCAGCACGCGGTGGGTCCCGACGGTTTCGGTGTCCTCGATCTGCGGGGCCTCGATCACCTCGACCAGTCCGCGGATGCCCGGCCCGGTGAAGGTGACCTTCTGGCACTGATCGCTCGGGCGGTTGACCGGCACCGGCTCCGAGGTCTCCACGGCCATCACGATGTAGCGGACCCCGTCCCCTTCGGCGGTGGTCGCGGCCATGTTGCCCTGCACGTCGGGCGGCAGGGTCCGCTCGTTGGCCAGCTTGCCGCAGTCGGCCGGGTCGAACGTGAGCCCCTCGGGCAGCGTCTGCGGGCCCAGCAGCCGCGGGTCGATGGCCGCCGGGCCGACGGTGCTCACCGTGAACGGCGGGCCGAACGAGTCCTCGATGCCCGCGATGTTGGCGATGTCGGCGTCAGCCAGATCGGGTTGGCTTGTCGCGCACGAGGCCAGCAGCACCGCGCACGCGCTCAGGGCCGGCACGGTCAGCTTCGGGTTCGACATCGCCGCCAAATGTACCCGCGCGGACCTGCTCAACTGCGCAGCGCCGACACGGTTTCCACCAGCAGGTCGGCCGCGAACGCCGCATCCAGGCGCGGGTACGCCGACCCGGGATCGGTCACCAGCGCGACGAAGCAGACGAACTGTCCGAGATGCGCGACGAAGGTGTCGGCGTCGGCGCGGGTCTCGGTTCCGCCCTCGACGACGGTGGTCGCCGCGGTGGCCATCCCGACGGTGTGGGCCGCCTCGAGGGCCGGGGCCGGTAGATCGCGGACCGTTGCGCTGGTGTGTCCGGCCGTCGCCGTCCACAATTGGCAGGCCGCCGCCTCGACGGGCGCCGCAGGTGCGGCAGCGGCGACGACGGCGTAGACGATGCCGCCGGGCCCTGAAGCCGACCAGCCCTGCGCCGAGTCGGGACGCACCGGTGGCGCGGCCAGCTCGACGCACTGGACGGGCTGCGCCTCGACCGGCCCGGCCAACCCCCACACCGCCAGCGGTGTCGGCGCGCCGGTGTAGGGGGCGACCTCGTAGCCCGGTGGGAGCGCGTGGCGGGCGCGGTCGATACGAGCAGGTTCGACGGTGAGGTCCGGCACCGTCGGGTCCGCCGAAGGAGCGGACTCGGGCGCCCCGGCACATCCGGCGCACACGATCCCGAGTGCAACCAGCGCAGCCGGCGGGGGCAGCCTCACAGGCCGTTGATACCACGGCGAACTCTGTGCGGCTGGCTGCAACACCGACGTCGGCGCTGCGGCTATGCTGCGCTGACATGAGCACCCCCATGCGCGCCGGCGTCGTCGCCGCCGCTGCCGTCGCCCTCGCGGTCGGGTTGTCCGCCTGCGCGTCGGACACCGCGACCGAGGGCTCGGCCACCACCGAGCCGAGCACCGAGACCACCACTGCAGCGCCGACCACGTCGGCCCAGGCCTCGGGCCCCGAATCCGGCCCGAAGATGACGATCGACGAGTACGTCGCCCAGAACGGCATCGTCCAGACTCCGGTCCTGCCCGACGACCCGGATGCACCGGCGGTGACGCTGCCCATCGCGCAGGGCTGGGAGGACATGGGCGAACAGAGCCCACCCGGGGCCTACCGCGCCATGGTGTTCACCGCAGACCCGGCGGCCGCCGCCGACCCGCCGACCCTCATCGCGACGATGTCGAAGCTGACCGGCGAGGTCGACCAAGCCAAGATCATGGAATACGCCCCCTCCGACGTACAGAACATGCCGGAGTTCCAGGGGATGAACACCGGGCAGCCGAGCGACCTGGCCGGCTTCGACGCGACTTTGATCGGCGGGTTCTACACAAAGGACGGCACGACACGGATGATCGCGCAGAAGACGGTGGTGATCCCGGCCGAGGACGGGATCTACCTGCTGAACGTCAAGGCGGACGGCCCGGAGGCGCAGCAGGGAGCACTGATCGAGGCGACGTCGTTGATCGACGAACAGGCCACCATCGTTCCCTGATATCTCAGGCGCGCGAAACCCGTGACGCCTCGGCGATCTGCTCGGGCGTCGGCCGGACGCCGGTGTAGCGCTCGAACTGTTCGGCCGCCTGCAGGGCGATGACCTCGGCGCCGGTGATCACCGGGACACCGGCGGCGCGCGCGGCCGCGATCAGCGGCGTCTCCGAGGGCAGCGCGACGACGTCGAACACGGTGTGCGCGCCGGCGAGTGCGTCGTCGGCGAACGCCGCGTCGTGTTCTTCACTGCCCCCGGCCATGCCGATCGGCGTGACGTTGATCAGGATCTCGGCGCCGCGTCGACAGGGCCCGGAGCTGTCGGCGGCGAACTCGTAGCCGAGCCGATCGGCCAGCGCCGGTCCGGCATGTCTGTTGCGGGCGACGACGGTACCGGAGCCGAAGCCGTTGTCGGCGAACGCCGCTCCGACCGCGCTGGCCATCCCGCCGCTGCCGCGGATCACCACCGTCTGGCCGGGATCGAGTCGATGGTCGTCGATGAGTTGTTGCACCGCAAGGTAATCGGTATTCGACGCGGTGAGCCTGCCGTCGTCGTTGACGATCGTGTTGACCGACCGCAATCTGGCAGCGGACGGCTCCACGGTGTCGACGAGACCGAGGACGTCTTCCTTGAACGGCATCGACACCGAGCATCCGCGAATGCCCAGCGCGCGCACCCCGCCGATCGCGGCGGCGAGGTCGGTCGTGGTGAACGCCTTGTAGAGGAAGTCCAGACCCAGGACCTCGTAGAGATGGTTGTGGAACCGGGTGCCGATGTTGCTGGGCCGACGGGCCAGCGAAATGCACAACCGGGTGTCCTTGCTCAACGGCGGGCGACTCATCCGACCGCCCGGATCACCTGGCGGGCCACGCCGCGAAGTTGTTGGACCAGCTCGGGACTGAAGTCCAGGTCGGCGGGCCGCGGCACGTCGATGACGGTCGTCACCACGCCGAGGTCGTCGCGGTGCCACCGGGCGCCGAACTTGTCGAGGATGGCCCGCATCGGCTGATTGTCGGCGAGCACCCGCGCGGTGAACCGTTGCACCCCGTCGTACTCGGCGGCCACCGAGATCGCGCCCATCAGAAATGTGCCGATCCCGCGGCCCTGGTAGTCGTCACCGACGATGAACGCGATCTCCGCTTCGGTCGGGTCGTCACCGCTGCGGACGAACCGGGCGTCGGCCACCACCGGACCGTCGGCGCCGTCGGTCAACACGAACACGAAGTGTTCGAGGTAGTCGACCTCGAACAGATAGGCCATCAACCGCTTCGACGGCGTACGCACCGACTGGAAGCGCCGGTAGAGCGTCTCCCCCGAGAACTCGATCGGACCGTCGATGGTGCGCTCGTTGTCGCCGGGCAGGACGGGGCGCAGGTACAGCACGGTGCCGTCACGCATCTGCACCGGAATCGGCGTGACGAACGCGGCGAGACGCTGGCGGGCCGTGCGCACCAGCCGGTCCATCAGACCGGGGATCTCGAGCATCGTCGCGAACGCCTCGCGACCACCGACCCACCCGTTCAGCGGTTCGGTCGCGATGACGGTGGCGGTCCGGGGCGCGTCACGCAGCAGGGCGATCTCACCGACGATCAGGCCGGGAGCGAGCTCGACGACGGTGTCGTGCCCGTCGGCGCCGGTGTGGCTCACCTCGGCCCGGCCCGATCCGATCAACAGGAAGGACACCGCGAGCTCACCCTGCTGCATCAGCACCTGTCCCGCCGAGGCGGCCAGCGGGCGTAGCTCGGCGGCCAGCGGAATGAGCGCCTCGACTGGCACTCCGGCGAAAACGCCCAGGCCGGCCAGGTCCTCCGCTCGGACAACGGTCAGGCCGGACACGATCCGAGGCTACGGCGGGATCACTGGGTCGGGCAAGGTAATCCGCAGGTCGCCGGCGACCCGACGTGACCTGCGTCGCGGATCGGTGCTGTGCGGCGCGTTTGCCCGTCCCGACGATCGGCTACTTTTTCCGGTATGGACGGTCGCGAGTTGCTCGCTGGCCGCTACGAGCTACGAGGGGTTCTCGGCCGCGGCGGGATGGCTGAGGTCCGCGACGGCTGGGACACCCGACTCGACAGGGCGGTGGCGATCAAGCTGCTGCACCCCACTCTCATCGACCAACCCGATCAGCGCCGGCGCTTCGACGACGAGGCCCGCGCTGCCGCCGGACTCACCCACCCGAACATCGTGGCGGTGCACGACCGCGGCGAGCATGACGGGGTGCCGTTCATCGTGATGGAGCGGCTGCCCGGCAACACCTTGGCCGACGTCATCGCCCGCGGGCCGTTGCCGCCGGCGCGGGTTCATGCGCTGCTCGACGAGGTGCTCGGCGCGCTGACGGTGGCACACCGTGCCGGCGTGCTGCACCGTGACATCAAGCCGGGCAACATCCTGCTGTCCCCCGACGGCCACACAGTCAAGGTGGCCGACTTCGGCATCGCCAAGACGCCGGGCTCCGCGCAGACCACGAACGGTCAGATCATCGGGACGATGGCCTACATGAGCCCTGAGCGGGTGGCCGGGGCCCCGGCTTCGGTCGCCGACGATTTGTACGCCGTCGCGGTGCTGGCCTACGAGGCGGTGCTCGGGCGGCGGGCGTTCCCGCACGACAACCCGGCGGCCCTGGCGCGGGCCATCATCGACACCCCACCGCCACCGCTCGCGCGCCTGCGGCCGCAGCTCGGACCCGCACTGACCGGCGTCATCGACCGGGCGATGGCGCGCGACCCCCGGCAGAGGTTCGCCAGCGCCGAACAGATGCGCGCCGCCGCTGCCGGGGACGCCGCAGCACTGACCGCAAGCGTCGCACCGGCGCCGTCGGCCACGCCGCCGGGCACGCGCCCGCTGACCACGGTCCAGCCTCCTCCGGGCACCGTCGCCGCACCGTCGGCCAGCTTCTTCGTAGCACCACGTCGCCGTGGTCCGGCAACGACTCGTACGGCACTGCTGGCCGCCGCCGGCGTGGCGGTGGCACTGATGGTCTCGGTTCTCGCGTTGGTGCTCGATTCGGCGTCGCCCGCCACCTCTCCCGCGGAACCGGCCGGCATCAGCACTCCGGTCGCCCCACCCACGCCGCCGTCCCCACACACCGCACCGGTTGTCGGCCAGCCCCCGGTGGTCGACCAGCCCCAGATGCCCGCCTTCACCGGCGGGGGGCCGGGCAAGAAGAACGAGAACGGCAAGGGCCGCGGGACCGGCAAGGGCAAGGACGACGACTGATCTCTGCTGCGTCGCTACGATCCGCAAGGACCGACGAGAGGACGACGCATGCGCACGGTGATCACCGGAGTCGACGGGGACGGCAGATCCTGCGTCGTCAGCGACGGTGAGCTGACACTCGACCAGCTGGCCCCCGGATTCGCGATGGGCGTCCCGTTCGCCACCGCCACCTGCCCGCCACCGGCGCGAGTCGGTGGGTCGGCGCCGCTGATCGACCAGGGCATCGCACCGGGTCAGGTGCGGTGGATGGTGGTCGAGCTGGGCGCCGGTTCGGAAACCCCCATGCACCACACCGACACCCTCGATCTGCAGACTGTGCTCTCCGGCAGCGTCGAGCTGGTGCTCGACGACGGTGCCCACCGGCTCGACGCCGGTGATCTCGTGGTGCTTGCCGGTGTGGACCATGCGTGGCGAGCCGGACCCGACGGGGCGCGGCTGAGCGCGGTGCTGATCGGCACACCCCCGCCCGGCAGCGAGCCCTAGGCCGGAGCCAGCGTGTCCACCACCGACGGCCTGCCGGGCGCAGCGAGTCCGGCGAGCGGGCTCGACCACGTGGCCCGCGCGCAGAAGCGCACACTCACCGTCCTGGTCATCGCCCAGGTGTGCAGTGGGGCGGGCCTGGCCGCGGGGATCACCGTCGGCGCCCTGCTCGCCCAGGACATGCTCGACTCGACAGGCTGGTCCGGCCTGCCCAGCGCGTTGTTCACGTTCGGCTCCGCCGGCGCGGCCTTGGCCGTGGGCCGGCTGTCGCAGCGGTGGGGCCGGCGACCCGGACTCGCGGCCGGCTACGCGGCCGGCGCGATCGGCAGTCTGGGCATCGTCGCGGCAGCGGTCCTCGACAACGTGGCGCTGCTGTTCGTGGCGCTCCTGGTGTACGGCTCGGGCACCGCCACGAACCTGCAGGCCCGCTATGCCGGGGCGGACCTGGCGCACCCCGCTCATCGCGCCCGGGCCATCAGCACCGTGCTGGTGGCCACCACGGTCGGCGCCGTCGCCGGACCGAATCTCGTCGGCGTGCTCGGCGACGTGGCCGCTGCGATCGGTGTCCCGAGGCTGGCCGGGCCGTTCCTGCTCGCCGCGCTGGCCTACGGGTCGGCGGCGGCCGTCATCGCGACCTGGCTACGTCCTGACCCGCTCATGCTGGCGGCGTCCCTGCCCAAGCCGGCCGTGACCGGTGACTCGCCCGACGGGAAGGACGGCGAGCGGCCGACGTCTCTCAACCGCGCCGCGGTGGTCGCGGGCGCGGTGGTCATGGTGGTCACCCAGCTGGTGATGGTCGCCATCATGACCATGACCCCGGTACACATGCAGCACCATCACCATGCGCTGTCCGCCGCCGGTCTGGTCATCTCGATCCATGTGGCGGCGATGTACCTGCCCGCGCCGATCTCCGGTGCGCTCGTCGACCGCTTCGGGGTGACGGTCGTCGGGGTCCTCGCCGCCGCGGTGTTGGCGGCGGCCGGGTTGACCGCGGCCTTCGCCCCGCCGCAGTCGGTGCCGCTGCTGGCCGTCGCACTCGCACTGCTGGGGTTCGGGTGGAGCCTGGGATTGGTGGCCGGGACGACGGCGATCACGAACAACACCCCGGTGGATACTCGCGCCCGGACCCAGGGCACCGTCGACGTGTTCATCGCCGTCGCCGGTGCCGGGGGCGGGCTCGCCTCCGGATTCGTCGTCGCGGCAGCCGGTTTCACCTGGCTCGCCGCGCTCGGCGCGGTCGTGGCGATGGTCATCGCGCCGGCCGTGCTGCTCAGGAAACGCTGAGCGACACCCACTCGCGCTGAAGGCCGTGGCAGGCGCCGGGCTGCTCGGCGGTGCCGCTCATCCGTATGCCGGATAGCGGTGCTCCCAGAACGCCAGCTGGGCAGCGCGGTGCCCCCTGGCGGTACCGCTCTCTCGGCCGAGAAGCATCGTCGGCCCGCCGACGCCGTCGTAGCGCTCCCAGGGCTCTCCGCCACGGATGAACTCCAGCCACAGCTGCTGAATCGCCTCCGACATGCCGCGCGCCGCGTCGTCGGCGCCGGCCAACGCCGGCGCGGCGGCCAGGGTGCCGAAGACCAACGGCAGGCATGAGTCGTGGCAGGCTCCGAGTCCGGGCCGCGGCGACGGCCACTGAAGTTCGTAGCGAAACACCGCGTTGCCGCGCTCGGCATGTGCCCGCACGAATTGCTCGGTGGGCGCGGCGAAGTGGTAGTCGGTGACGAGCGCGCTGGCGAGGTCGCGCAGCGAGTTGTGGTCGGCGCGATAGGCCGCCAGCACGGCTTCGATGTCGTGGTCCTTCCCCGCGAGCGCCTGCGCCCGCTGCCGGACGTACCTCTCGGTGACGACATCCTCGCCCAGCGTCGCGTCGAAGATGCGCCACTCGTCGCGCGTCGACCCGGCGAGCACGGGGATCGCCGGCATGGCACGCGTACGGGCAACCACCAACGGATGTTCGGCGATCACGACGCCGTCGATGCAGGGATGGAACGGGCCCTGCGGCGGCACGAATCCGGGGTCGATGCCGCCTTGCGCGGCAAGGATCTTCTCGACGCTCGGTTCGCCGGCGCGGCCGACGGCGCCCATGAACTGCTCGGCGACGGCCGAGGCGGCCGAGGTGGAGCGCACGCGTTCGAGGCCGCCGCTCTGCAGGATGGCCCGGTCGAACAAGTCGCACCCGCTCGCCATCAGGGTGGCCACCGCGATCGCGCCGGAGGACTGCCCCGCCGCGGTGACGGCATCGGGGTCGCCGCCGAACGCGCCGATGTTCTCGCGTATCCACTGCAGCGCGCACTTCTGGTCGCGCAGTGTCAGATTGGTGGAGCCGGCCCCGTGCCAGTCGGGCGCGTAGAGGCACCCCAGCGCGCCGAGGCGGAAGTTCATCGTCACCACCACGATGTCACCGCGCCGGGCCAGGTGCGATCCGTCGAGCAGGGCAGCGGATCCGTGCCCCTGGGTCTGTCCGCCGCCGTGCAGGAAGACCAGCACGGGCCGGCGGGCGTCGTCGGCCGCGGGTGTCCAGATGTTGAGCCTCAGGCAGTCCTCGCTCATCGTCAGTCCACGCTTGGCCAGCCGCTCGGGTGAGATGGCTTGCGGAGGGATGGGTCCGAAAGCCGCGGCATCGCGGACTCCCGCCCAACTCTGCGTCGGTTGTGTTGGCCGCCAACGGCGCTCGCCGATCGGCGGCGCGGCGTAGGGCACCCCGCGGAACACGACGACGTCGCCGCTGGCATCTCCGCGCAGTGTCCCGCGCGCGGTGTGGGCCAGTGCAGTCACGAACGTTCCGTCAGCGGGTAGGCCCTGGCCATTTCGCCGCTGAGCACCTGGGCGAGGAAGTCGCGGCCCTTGAAGCTCACCACCTCCACGCGCAGCCCGCTGCGCGGGTCGCGCAGGAATGCCACGCCGGCGCCGGTGCGTTCGAGCTCCCATCCCTCGTCCTGCAATCGGGCGACGTCGTCGCGCCAACGCTGGGCGTAGTAGCCGACATGATGCAGACCGCCGTGCCTCGGCTGGGCGAAGATCGAGTCCGAGGCCGCGACGACCTCTAGCAGCTCCAGGTACGGCGGGCCGGACGCCGAGAACGCGATGCGCACAGACTGATCGTCGGCGGAGCCGTCCGGACGGGTGAAGCCGCTGCGCATCTCGAACGGCGCCGCCCAGGTGATCTGCATGGCGCCGGTGAGCGACTGCATCGCGGGCAGCAGATCGGGGACCAGGTGGCCCACATGATAGACGTTGTCGAAGGCCGACGCGGCGAGCGTCTCGAGGGTGGGGTCCATGTCAGATCCGGTATCTGCGGCGGATGGCGTCGAAGCGGGCGTGTAACTGCGCGGCCCGCTCGTCGGGCGTGACGCGGCGGGTGTCGGACGGCAGGGCGCTGTCCACGTGCGCGCGCGGGACGACCGCGGTCCGCACGTCGGGCAGTTGCCGGCTTCCGATCACGCGCATGGTCAGGTAGCCCTCGGCGAACTGTTGGGTGTCGATCCAGTTGTGCACGCCGGGATCGTCATGGGCCAACACCAGTCGCACGCAGCCGTCGGCGTCGACGACCGATCGGCTCGGGGTGTAGCTCACCGGCCGGTACAGATAGTCCATGCTGTTCCAGAATGCCCCCATGTTGGTCAGCATCCAGAATTCGCCGTGGTCGGCGAACTCGACTATCAGCGCCTCGTCGGCCGCCAGACGCCACGGCATCGTGACGATGAGCCGGCCACGCCGGGCGTCACGTTGTTCTGCGGTGCCCGAAAACCGCGCGCCGGGAAACACGTTGGGCTCGGGTTCGCCGAACAGCGAACCGATCTGCAGCTCACGGTCCGGCCAGTCGGTCATCACGCCGGTCAGGAAGTCACCGGCCCACTTCATCGACTCGATGACGTCCTGAGGCGTCGGCGGTGGCCGTGGCGTATCCATGTCGACGCGTTCGATGCTGAACTGTGCCGAGCGTTCCTCCCAGGAGTCGAAGCCCTGCCGCATGAACAGCTTGCGGGAGCCCGGCGTGGTGGGCAGCCAATTCGGTTCTCGCCGGGCACCTCCCACGTAGAGCACGAAGCTGCCGTCGGGTTCGATCACCAGATCGTCGCCGGTGATGTTCGCCTCAGGGGTGTCGCCGAACGGCTCGTGCAGGTTTGGGTGATCCGCGCCGTAGTACACGTCCTGCTCGGGGCGGGGCCCCTGCACGGTGAAGTTCAGGAAACGCGCGGAGCCCCGGTTGCCCGCGATCCGGTAGGTCGATGCACCGTCGATCCACGCCTGCAGATAGACGAAGTCCGCGTTGTCGCCGCCGAGCTTGCGACTCGGCCCGCAGAACGGGTGGATCATCGGATACCGGGTGTTCCTGGTTTCCAGAGCGAGGTCGTAGGCCTGACCGAGGTTCTGCGTCAGGTAGCGGAAGGCGTCGGCGCGCTGCAGGGCGTTGGGCGGCGAGGTGTCCTTGAAGGCGAGGTCGCCCGCTCCTTTGAGGCGGTCGCAGAAGCGATGCCACGCCGCACGCAGCGCCTCGTCGTCTGCGCTGTCCCCGAAGGCCATCAGGGCCTCGCTTCGATGTCGATGCCGAACCGCTCCCGGTAGCCGGCGAACTCCTCGTGCAGGTGCTGCACCGGTACGGGCAGGACGTCGGTGGAGTAGCGGAACTTCCCATACCGGTCGCTGCGGTTGGTCGCGAGGTAGTCGCGCATCCCCTTCTCGGCCGCATTCGTGAACGGCACACCGGCGAAGTCGTAGAAGCCGCCGATGGTCTCGACCGGGTCGGCGACGAAGTCGCGGTAGCGGACGTGGTGGATACGCTGGTCGTCCACCAACGGATCGGTGAGGTAGGCATGAAAGTTCGTCCGCGAGCCTTCGATCGTCGCCTCCGCGTACCGGCGCCAATCCATTGTCCCGGCCAGGCTTTCGTTGATCTGGCCGAACGCCACGATCTGCGAGGCGAG
Source organism: uncultured Mycolicibacterium sp. (assembly GCA_964000695.1). GTDB lineage: Bacteria > Actinomycetota > Actinomycetes > Mycobacteriales > Mycobacteriaceae > Mycobacterium. The sequence goes on from CAXEZH010000198.1 coordinate 16,119, forward strand.
CACCTGCACCGGGTCCCGGTGTACCCAGACGATGCGGGCATCCGGGTAGGTGTCGAACAGGGCTCGCAGACGGCGGCCGTGAAAGCCCTTGAGTACCCAGCGCTTCGGCGGACGGGTGTATTGGATGTGCTGCAGCATCATGCGGTGCAGGGTGTATTGCGCGTGATGGTCCTGGGCGAAGTTCTGAATCGTGACCGGGACGCGCCACCAGGCGCTGGGGTTCATCGCGCGGAAGTCGAAGGCCCAGGTGCGTTCACACTCGGGCAGGCCGTCGCCGAGCAGATCGTTGTAGGGGTGGCTGACGATCCACGGGGGGATGCGGTCGAGGATCTCGCGCCAGTCCGCGTCGGCCCGGGCCCGGCGCGGGTCGTCGGTGTCGGCCGGACCGGGTGGCGGCGAGGGGTACATGACCTCCCAGAACCGCAGCGCGCGGGAATCCTCGTCCTCAGCGAGCAGGGCGTGCAGCAGCGTTGTCCCCGAACGTGGCTCACCGGTGGCGAACAGCGGCGCGATGATCCGTTCTGCGGCAAGGGGCAGGCGGGCACGGTCGGCGATGAAGCGCAGCCGGCTGGTCAGCAGTCCCGTGATCGTGTCCGTGGCTGCCTGCACGCCGGCGTCGTCGAGGCGGGCGCCGTTGAGCCGGTCGACGACCAGCGCCACGCGCGCGGGCACGGTGTCGTCACCGAAGTCGGTCAGTCCGGTCTCGCGCTGCGCTGCGGCGATCACGACGTCGGCGTCGAGGGTGTTCATCGCGTACTTCCTGTGAGTGTCAGCAGTGCGTCCTCGACCTCGCGAACCTTGCTCGGTGATGCGGCGGCGTAGTCCTGTCCGGCCATGGCGCTGTAGTCGAGCACCGAGACGACCCGTGCGCCCGCCTCGCCGAACTCGGCGATCTGTTCGGCGACCTGCTTCGGTGTGCCGTGCGGGACGACGGACAGGATCGCGGCGGGGTCGACCTCGTCGAGGAGTCGCAGAAGTCTGTCGCGGGTCAGCGCACGCGGGTCGATGTCCTGGATGCCGCGCCAGCGCTCCCCCATCGGATGGTCATGCCCGGCGGCTCGTAGCGCCTCGGCCGTCAGCTGCAGCACCAGCGACTTCACCAGTGGACGCTGCATGACCACGTCCAGTTCGTCGGGCTCACCGACGAGGCAGATCACCATTTTCGCCGGGGTGATCGCATCGGGGTCGCGGCCTGCCTGTTCGGCGGCCTCCCGGATGCACGCGAGTTGGGTGGCGTAAGTCTGCGGGCCGGCGCTGCCGGTGGGCCACCAGCCGTCGCCGAGTTCTCCGACGAGTCGCAGCATGCGCGGGCCGTTCGCCCCGATCCATATCGGTGGCGGCCCGGTGTCGTGCGGCTCGGCGTCCAGCCGGGCGTGCTCGAGCGTGAAGAACTCGCCCTCGAAATCGACCGGGCCCTCGGCACTCCACAGCAGCCGGATCAGCCGCACCGCCTCGGCGAATCGGCTCACGGTGGCCCTGTCGTCGAAGCCGTAAGGAGTGAGATTCTCGCGCTCGCCGGCGCCCAGCCCCAGGATGAACCGACCGGTCGAGAGGTGGCTCAGCGTCAGGGCAGATTGGGCCAGCATCACCGGATGGCGGCGGACCGTGTCGACGACACTGGTGGCCAACCGGGTCCGTGCGGTGCGCGCGGCGACGGCGCCGGCGAGGGGAAGGACGTCCAGATAGCGGTGCGGCGACGGCGACACCTCGGCCAGGTCGGTGAAATCTGGCGTCCAGATCGTGTCCGGCCAGAAGCTCACCAGGTGATCAGGCATCCAGATGGAGTGGTAGCGGCCGTCATCGAGCTCGTCCAGAGCGCGGAGATCCAGCGGCAGAGTGGTCCGGAAGAACGCGGCCAGCTCCAAGGGCATGCAGCGCAAGCTACCGCAGGATGGGGGGCTACGTCTGGCGAATGCTGTGCATCTGCTCAGCAGTGCCCTGCGCGGCGAACGCCCAGCGACTGAAAGGGTCGACCGCCGACAGTGTGACTCGCAGGAAAAGTGTGCCCACCGAACAACGACTGGAGTTCACCTTGCCGCGCCGGGCAGAATTCACGCGCCACTGAAAGTACTTGCGCCGTATCCCAACTTCGAGGTCGACAGCACCCGAAGGTGCATAATCCACCAGAGCCGAGCAGCGAGCTCAACGCTGCGGCCTTACCGATGGAGGGCCCCTTGAACTATCCGATGCCACCTTCGGGGCCTCCTGAACTCGACCATCCGGGTCATCGGCCTCCACGGCGACGCGGGGCGCCGTGGCTGTGGCTGTTCCTGGCGATCGCCGTGGTGATCATCGTCGTGTTGTCCGTGATCGTGATCGCGCAGTTCAACAGCGACGATCCCACTCCACCGGCGTCGGCGCCGACGCAGTCAGCTTCTCCCGTTCAGCCCGCGCCTCAACCCAGCGTTGGGGCACCCGGGCCGAGCGTCGCCGGGACATCGATGACGTGTGATGGGTACACCGCGTCCGTTGACGAGACTTCACAACCCGGCTGGCACGCAACGATCAATCGGTTCGGCTTGGCCTATGCCGCTCCGCCCGATTGGACCGTCGCGGAATGCGGTGTCCGGACAGGCTGGGCCAAGCCCTGCCCCCAGGGCCAGTGCGTCGTTCGCGAGATCGGGGCAGTGTCCACGGTCGCCAACCCGGTATGCCCGAAACAGAATCTTGCGATGGCCGGTGTCACGGGTTCGGCGAACCAGGACATCACAGCCGCACTCGACGAGGAAGCGCAGACCGTACCGCTGATCTATTCCCAAGGCGACGCGGTGCCCGATGTGGAATTCGGGCCTGTACGCGAGTTCCTCATCGGGTCGTCTCCCGCGGTGCAGAGAGTGGCGACGGTGACCGGCATCGCAGCAGACGAATGCAATGGGTCGAGAGCATTTCACAGCATGGTTGTCACAACGGTGCCCGGCGTCGAGGGGTCCGTCGTCTTCCTCATCTCTCTGCGGGAGGGCGCTACCGCCTCGCCGAAGCCCGGAGTCATCGACGAGATGGTCAGGACGCTCCGAAGCCCGGCTTGACGGGCTATTCCAGCCTGGCGTCGACGGGCTGAAAGACACGCTGACCGCTTAGCCGATCGACCCGGCGGCATCGCGGGAAACGCGCATCGACGCGATTTCCGCAAACATTGCCGTGGCGCAGTCACACTGTCGCCAACTCGGTGAACGGGTGCTCACTGTGTCGGCACAAACTCCTGGTCATCGGGGATTTTTGCCCTTCGCAACGACCTCAGCGCCAGTGAACACTTGTTTGGATTTGTCCACTTCCTCCCCGCGCCGGGGAGCTGTATTGCGATTTCTGATTCGCGAGTCATGCATGTCCACTACACGTTGCTGAGCGATCAGCAAGCAGAAAACAGCCATTGAACTGTTCAAAAACCTCTAGGGCTACACCGCTTGCCATGCTATTGTTCCGATCGTCAAATTTTGCTAGACGCCAGCGTGGGTGTCGAGTTCGAGTCGTCACCTCGGAAATGCGTCGCCGCGAGACCGACGCCCTTGATGGGCCTTGAGTGGTGGGAGAGGGACATTGGCTCATGGACGGCGTCACCCGGCCGAAGTTCGGACCAAGGCCCGTCACCGCAGGCAGAAGAACCCCAGCAAAGTTGAAGCCATCTTCCCGACCTTTCGACTCGGCGTCGACAGCGGTATCCCGTCGAACCGGATCGCACCCAACGTCGCGGCGACCTACTCGCGGCACATCGGGCGCGTGGGCGCGCTGGCCGTCGCTCTCGGCGTCGGTGCGGCGATATCGACCGGGTACGGACTCGGAGTAGCGCGCGCCGACACCGATACCGACAGCGTTTCCAAGGACTCGCCGTCTGCCGACTCGTCACCGTCTGACGCGCCATCGAAGAATTCCGACAAGACCGAATCGGCGACTGATACATCCACCGAGCGTTCGGACTCGGACGAGGATGAAGATTCCTTATCGGAGGTGACAGATCCGGCGTCCGCGGTGGACTCTGACGTCGATGACGATGGCGTCGATGACGTCGACCTGGAGACCGATCACACCGAGACGGATCCTCCGTCCGAGGAGGGAGGCACCCTCGACGACACGGTGCCTTCGACCATCCCGCCGGAAACCGGTTCGCCCGACTCGACCGAGGCCCCCGGCGCCGAAGAGCCCTCCGCGGTACCGCAGGAATCTCCCGCGACGGCGCCGGAAGCCGAGAGCGGCTCCGACGCAGCCAGTTCAGGTGGTACGAGCCGAGACGAGCCCGCGCCGGCACCATCATCTGCTACTGACATACGGGTCGACGCGGTGACATTGTCGCTCAGCGACGAGACAGAAACAGAAACCGCCTCGCTGCGCACCGACAGCGCACCGGATGCCGGGATCGGTGGGCAATCAACGCCTCTCGATGGCCCGGCCGTTTCAGTGGCGGCAGGCTCCGTTGCGGGAATCAATGTCCCGAGGGCATTCGCCGCCACATCGCTCTCGCCGCTCCTCGTGCCGGAGCCGGTCAGTCCGTCCCGGCCGCAACTGTTGTTCGCGGTGCTCGGCTGGGTAGTTCGCGAGATACAGCGCACATTCTTCAATCGGGCCCCCGTCGTGCGCCCGCAGGAAACGACCCTCGTTCTTTCTCCGAACGAGACCAGCAGCCCGACACCGTTCCAGAGCTACGACCTCGACGATGACGGTCTCACCTACTTCGTGCCGGCACGGGGCGAAGTAGGCGGTCCCATGCACGGGTGGGTCGAAGTGGATCAAGTCACGGGCACCTTCACCTATACCCGCGACGACGATTACGTCGGTCCGGATCAGTTCACCGTGACCGTGAGCGACGCCGGAAGCGGCCGCCACTTCCACGGGCTGCTCGGGTTTCTACGACCCGATCGGGGCCATACCGAAACGGCAACGATCACACTCGATATCGTCGCCGCCAACAAGACGCCCGTAGTGAACAGCGACTCCTACACGACCGCGCAAGGCAGCTACGTGTTCGGCAACGTGCTGGACAACGACAGCGATCCCAGTGGTCAGACTCTCACTGCGTCAGTAGTTTCCGGGCCTGCCCACGGTGAACTGACGATGGCGCCCAACGGCGCGTTCCACTATTCGCCGGAACCGGGCTGGACCGGCGTCGACACGTTTGTCTACAGTGCGTCCAACGCCATGGTTGATGCCCGCGCCGTCGTCGGGATCACCGTCACCCCGGTCAACAGGGCGCCGGCAACCGCGGACGACTCGTACACCACGGACGAAGACACGACAGTCACCGGCAACGTGTTGAGCAACGACACCGATCCGGACGGTGACACGATCACTGCGACGGTGGTCCTGGCAGCGAATCACGGCGACGTGCAACTCAGTTCCGACGGGTCTTTCACCTACACACCGGATACCGATTTCAGCGGCACCGACACCTTCTCCTACGTCGCCTCCGATGGGTCGACGTCCAGCGCGCCCACCCTCGTCAAAATCACGGTGACACCGGTCAACGACGTCCCCGTCGCTGAGGATGACAGCTTCACCATCAGTGAAGACAGCCGGTTGCACGGCAATGTTCTGTCGAACGATACTGACAGCGATCGGGATCTATTGACTGCTTCGCTTGCCTCGGGACCGGCTCACGGAAGCCTCACCTTGAACGCCGATGGGACCTTCTCCTACCTCCCCACCGCCAACTACACCGGGACGGACTCGTTCACCTACACCGTCAGCGACGGCACCTCCGCGGGCAGTACGGCGACCGCCACCATCACGATCAGCCCGGTCAACGACGCCCCCGTCGCGAACAACAGTTCATTCAGTGTCAGTGAGGACTCGATCTACACGGGCAACCTCAACGTCGTTGACGTGGACGGGGACACGGTCAGCACCGATGTCGTGACGGGCCCGGCACACGGCGCCCTGACGTTGAACGATGACGGCAGCTTCACCTACACCCCGGATGCCGACTACACCGGCGCCGACTCTTTCACCTACATCGGCACCGACGGGGTACGAACCACTTCGCCGGCCACCGTCACGATCACCGTGACCCCCATCGACGACGCTCCCACCGCTCAGGACGACACGTACTCCATGAGCGAGGACGGCATCTTGACCGGCAGCGTGCTGTACAACGACTCTGATGTCGATGGCGGCTCCCTGACCGCTGCCTTGGTTTTCGCACCAATGCATGGCGCTCTCACCTTCAACGCCGACGGCTCGTTCGCCTACACCCCGCACGCCGACTATGCCGGGGCAGACAGCTTCGCCTACACCGCGTCGGACGGAGCACTCACGAGCAACACTGCGATCGTGAGCATCACGATAGCCCCGACCAATGATGCGCCGGTCGCCGCCGACGATTTCTACAGTATCGATGAAGACACCGTCCTGACCGGCAATCTGTTGACCAACGATTCTGACGTCGAGGGTGACTCGTTGAGTGTGTCGATCCTCGATGGCCCGCAGAACGGCGTGCTGGATCTGAACTCTGACGGCACTTTCAGCTACACGCCTTCGGCAAACTTCAATGGTGCTGATTGGTTCACCTACTCCGCATCTGACGGCATCGCCCCCAGCGCACCTGCGCTCGTCCTCATCATCATCAACCCAGTCGACGACACCGTGGTGGCTACCGACGACACCTTCTCCATGACCGAGGACAGCTCACTGTCGGGCAACGTCCTCTCCAATGACGTTGACATCGATGGTGATTCGTTGAGTGCCGCCCTGGTCGAGGGACCCGCCCACGGCGAACTGGTCCTCA
>CAXEZH010000199.1:0-10466 GCA_964000695.1 uncultured Mycolicibacterium sp.
AAGGCGTGCTCACCGTCGCGCAGCACCTTCTGCAAGTCGAGGGAGCCGATCACCCGGTCCTCGGTCGCCCCGATCGGCAACTCCACCAGGTGACCGCCACCGGAGGCCTGAAAAGCCATGGTCAGCACCTGCGCCAGCCCGCGAACCGCGGTCGACTTCGCGGTGCCCTTCTCGCCGCGGATCAGCACTCCGCCGATGTCGGGCCGCACTGCGCACAACACCAGCGCCAGCCGAAGGCGGTCGTGCCCGACCAGCGCACTGAACGGGTAGCTGACGTCGACACGGTCGGCGACGGTCATGGTTTCACCATCGACACGTGCGGAATGCCGTCGTCGAGGAATTCGTCACCGGCGCGGACGAATCCGTGCCTGCCATACATCTCCACCAGATAGGTCTGGGCGTTGATGTGGCAGGGGTAGTCGCCGACTTCGGCCAGCGCCGCCGTCAACAGTCGTGCGGTGTGTCCCTGTCCGCGATCGCTGCGCTTGGTGCACACCCGCCCGATCCGGAACGCCTTCTGCCCGCCGGGGTGCTCCTCCATCAATCGCAAGGTCGAAACCACCTGTCCCTCAGAGTTTTCCAGCCAGAAGTGCCGCGTCTCGGCCAGCAGGTCGCGCCCGTCCAACTCGGGATACGGGGTGGCCTGTTCGACCACGAACACCTCGACACGCAGTTTGAGCAACTCATAGAGCGTGGCGGCGTCGAGATCCTTGGCCCAGCTGCGGCGGAGCGCGACTGTCATCAAGCAGTCACCGTCATGCGGTCGCCGAGGTGGCCGAATGACCGGTTCCCGCGACCGACACGTCACCGGGCACGTCGGGCACCCCGCTGGCCGGCTTGTCCAGCTTGAGCACCTTGGTCCCCCACGACCAGACTTCCTCGAACAGCGCGGGCTCCCCCGACAGCGGAGTGCCCAGCGACGGCACCATCTCGGTGAGCTTGGACTGCCAGCCCTCGTAGCGGTCGCCGAAACACCGTTGCATGACGTCGAGCATCGCCGGTACCGCCGTGGAGGCGCCGGGCGAGGCGCCGAGCAGGCCGGCGATGCTGCCGTCGGACGCCGAGAGCACGGTGGTGCCGAACTCCAACACACCGCCCTTGCCCTTCGCCTTGCGGATCACCTGCACGCGCTGTCCGGCGATGTCGAGCTCCCAGTCGGAATCTCGCGCGCTGGGCACGAATTCACGCAGCGTGTCCACCCGCGCCGACTCGCTGAGCAGCAGCTGGCCGATCAGGTACTTCAGCAGACCCATCTCGGTCATGCCGACACCGAGCATCGACACCAGGTTGTCCGGCCGCACCGAGAACGGGAGATCGGTGACCTTGCCCTGCTTCAGGAATTTCGGCGACCAGCCCGCGAACGGTCCGAACAGCAGCCACGAACGCCGGTTGATGACGCGAGTGTCCAGGTGGGGCACCGACATCGGTGGTGCACCCAGCGGCGGCAACCCGTACACCTTGGCCTGATGCCCGGCGGTCAGCGCGGAATTGCCGCTGCGCAGCCACTGGCCGCCCACCGGGAACCCACCGAATCCCTTGGCCTCCTTGATGCCGGCCTTCTGCAGCAACGGCAACGCACCACCGCCGGCGCCGACGAACACGAACTTGGCGTGGAAGGTGCGCTTGCGGTCGGTGCGGCGGTTGACCACCTGCACGCGCCACGTTCCGTCGGAGTTCTGCTTCAGGTCGGAGACCTCGTGGCCGAACAACGTCGACATGCCTTGTTTGGCACCGAAACCGATCAGCTGACGCGACAGCGCACCGAAGTCGACGTCGGTGCCGTCCTGTGTCCAGTTCAGCCCGACGGGCTCGGAGAAGTCGCGGCCCGCGGCCATCAACGGGAGCCTGCGGGTGAACTCGTCGCGGTCGTCGATGAACTCCATCGAGGCGAACAGCGGATTGGAGACCAACGCCTCGTAGCGCCGGCGCAGATAGTCCACGTTGTCGGCGCCCTGCACGAAACTCACGTGCGGGATGGGGTTCAGGAAACTGCGGACGTCGGGCAGCACCCCGTTCTCGACCGCGTAGGCCCAGAACTGTCGCGAGACCTGGAACTGCTCGTTGACGTTGACAGCCTTGGAGATGTCGATGGTGCCGTCCGGGCGGGACGGGGTGTAGTTCAACTCACACAACGCCGAGTGCCCGGTGCCGGCGTTGTTCCAGGCATCACTGCTCTCGGCGGCGGCGCCGTCGAGCCGTTCGACCAGCGTCATTGACCAGTCCGGCTCTACCAGACGCAACAGCGTGCTGAGCGTCGCGCTCATGATCCCCGCCCCTACCAGCAGGACGTCGGTCTTCTCTGGTTCAGACACCTCGTCGATCCTTCGCGTCGCGGCCCGTGGATCACGGCTTACCGATGTTCAGGTTATCCCGCGGGCCATGGTGACCACGTGGCGACCACTGCCCGCACCGCACCGGTCTACCCGCTTTCGGCATTAGGGTGGCATCCGTGCCTGGATGGGAGCCCGACGTGCTGCCCGGATACTGGCAGCGGACCTTCGAACTCGGCCCCGACCCCGACGGCGAGGGCGAGCTCGTGGCGACGCTGGTGAGCCGGGGCCACCCCGACGACGACGCCGCCCACCGCGCGCGTGACGCGGTCCTGGTGGTGCACGGTTTCACCGACTATTTCTTCCACACCGAACTCGCGGATCATTTCGCCGCCCAGGGGTTCCGGGTCTACGCGCTGGACCTGCACAAATGTGGTCGTTCGCACCGCGACGGTCAGACCCCGCACTTCACCACCGACCTGGCCCGCTATGACGTCGAACTCGGACGGGCGCTGGCGACGGTGGCGGCCGTGTCACCGGCGCGGGTGCTGATCTACGGGCATTCAGCGGGTGGGTTGATCACGTCATTGTGGTTGGACCGGTTGCGACGCAGTGGCGCCACCGCCCGCGCCGGGGTGGCCGGGCTGGTGCTCAACAGCCCGTGGCTGGACCTGCAGGGCCATGCGCTGCTGCGTTCGGCGCCGACCTCGGCGGCGCTGTCGGCGCTGGGGCGGCTGCGCAAGCACACGGTGGTGCGCCGTCCGGGCACCGGCGGGTACGGCACCACCCTGCACCGCGACTACGACGGCGACTTCGACTACAACCTGACCTGGAAGCCGATCGGCGGATTCCCGGTGAAGGTGGGCTGGATCCACGCCATCCGACGGGGGCAGGCCAGGCTGCACCGGGGCCTCGACGTCGGGGTTCCCAATCTGATCCTGCGCTCGGACCGCAGCGTGCGCGAGGTGGCCGACCCCGCAGCCATCCAACGCGGTGACGCGGTGCTCGACGTCGCCCAGATCGCTCGCTGGGCGGGCTGCATCGGCAATCGGACGACGGTCGTGCCGATCACCGACGCCAAGCACGACGTGTTCCTGTCGGTGCCCGAGGCGCGGCGGCAGGCGTACACCGAATTGGACCGCTGGCTGCAGTGGTATCGGACAGAGCATCGAGGCGAGTGCACGGCACCGGCCGACAACGACGGGAGCGACGGGCATGGCTGACTTCGACATCGCGATCATCGGGACCGGTTCCGGCAATTCGCTGCTCGACGAACGCTACGTCGACAAACGCATCGCGATCTGTGAGAAGGGGGTGTTCGGCGGAACCTGCCTCAACGTCGGATGCATCCCCACCAAGATGTTCGTCTACGCGGCCGGGGTGGCCCAGCAGATCCGTGATTCGGCGCGCTTCGGAGTCGACGCTCACATCGACGGGGTGCGCTGGCCCGACATCGTGTCCCGGGTGTTCGGCCGCATCGACCCGCTGGCCGCCGGCGGTGAACAGTACCGGCGTTCCTCACCGAACGTCGAGGTTTTCGCCAGCCACACCCGCTTCGCCGCGCGCAATGACGACGGCACCTATCGGCTGCACACCGACGACGGCGACGAGTTCAGCGCCGAGCAGGTGGTGATCGCCGCCGGTGCGCGGGCCACGGTGCCTTCTGCGATCGCCGAATGCGGGGTGGCCTTCCACACCAGCGACACGATCATGCGGATCTCGGAGGTGCCCGAGCACATCGTGATCGTCGGTGGCGGGTTCGTCGCCGCCGAGTTCGCCCACGTCTTCTCCGCGCTGGGCTCGCACGTGACGATCGTGCTGCGCGGCACGACGATGCTCACCCACACCGACGACACGATCTGCGAGCGGTTCACCGACATCGCCAGCCGCAAATGGGAGATCCGCAGCCGGCGAAACCTGGTGGGTGGGTCGTCTGACGACTCGGGTGTCACGCTTCATCTGGACGACGGGTCCACCGTGCGTGCCGACACGCTGCTGGTGGCGACGGGCCGCGTGCCCAACGGCGATCAACTCGACGCCCACCTGGCCGGTGTGGAGGTGTCGGCGGGCTTGGTCGCTGTGGACGAATACCAGCGCACCACGGCGCGAAACGTGTTCGCGCTCGGCGACGTCAGCTCGCCCTATCAACTCAAGCATGTCGCCAACCACGAGGCCCGGGTGGTCAAGCACAACCTGCTGCAGCCGTGGGACGACACCGACAACCTGATGCCGGCCAACCACGCCAATGTGCCCTCGGCGGTGTTCACCGAACCGCAGATCGCGTCGGTCGGGCTGACCGAGAACCAGGCCCGCGCCGCCGGTTACCGCTTCAAGACCAAGGTCCAGGACTACAGCGACGTCGCCTACGGATGGGCGATGGAGGATTCCACCGGATTCGCCAAGCTCATCGTCGACGACGACACCGGCCTGCTGCTGGGCGCACACATCATGGGCCACCAGGCCTCGTCGATCATCCAGCCGATCATCCAGGCGATGGCGTTCGGCCTTCCCGCGCAGGACATGGCCCGCGGCCAGTACTGGATCCACCCGGCGCTGCCGGAGGTGGTGGAGAACGCGCTGCTGGCGTTGTGCGGCGAGCCGCCGTGGCCACCGCCGCGGCGGCACTGATCTGCCGTCAGCGGGGTGCGACGACGAAACCCCAGGGCAGCTCGAGACGATGCGCGGCAAGCAGTTCAGCGTCCGAGAGCACCTCGGCGACAGCGCCGTCGGCGACGATGACGCCGTGGTCCATGATGATGGCCCGGTCGCACAGCTGGGCGGCGTAGGGCAGGTCATGGGTGACGATCAGCATCGTCGCATCCAACCGGGTCAGTGTCTCGGCCAGCTCGCGCCGGGCCACCGGGTCGAGATTCGCCGAGGGCTCGTCGAGCACCAGAACCTCGGGCTCGCAGGCCAGCACGGTGGCCAGGGCCGCACGTCGTCGCTGCCCGCCCGACATGTGCGCGGGGCTGCGATCGGCGAGCTGGCTCATCGACACCGTTTCCAGCGCACGTCGCACCCGCTGCTGCAGAGCGTCGCCCTCGATGCCGAAGTTGGCCGGACCGAACGCGACGTCCTGGGCCAGGGTCGGCATGAACAGCTGGTCGTCGGGGTCCTGGAAGACCAGCCCCACGCGGCGCCTGATGTCTCGCAACGTGTTTCGCGCCAGCACTGTTCCGCCGATCTCGACGGCACCGGCCGACGCCGTGAGCACCCCGTTGAGGTGCAGCATCAGCGTCGTCTTGCCGGCTCCGTTGGGGCCCAGCAATGCCACCCGCTCTCCCGGTTCGACGTCGAGGTCGATGCCGTCGAGGGCCATGTGCCCGTCGGGGTAGCTGTAGTGCAGACCCCTGACCCGAACCGCGGGCGCGCTCACCGCACCACCCACGCGCTGACCGACACCATGACCGCCGCCGACGCGGGGAGCAACGCCAGCACCCACTGACGCGGGGACGCGGCCGCGGCGCATCCGGTGCCCGCCGCCATCGGTGGAACCCGGCCGTCGAATCCGCGGCTCAGCATGGCCAGGTACACCCGCTCACCGCGCTCGTAGGAACGCAGGAACAGCGCGCCGACTCCCTTGGCGGTCGCCCCGATCTGGTGCAGCATCCGCGGTGAATCACCGCGCGAGACACGCGCCATGCGCATCCGGCGGGCCTCGGCGGTGAGCACGTCGATATAGCGGATCATCAGCGTGAGCACCGAGACGATCACGCCGGGCACCCGCAGCCGGCTCAACGCAACCGGCAGTTCGCGCGCCGTCGTGGTCGCCGCCACCGTCAGCGAGGCCGCCACGCCCAGCGTGCCTTTGGCCACGATGCCCCACGCCGCGTAGAGGCCGGCCACCGACAACTCGACCCCCGCCACGCTGACCCGCTCACCGCCTTCGGCGAACGGCAGGAGCAACGCCAGCACCACGAAGGGCACCTCGATCAGCATCCGCGGCAGGATCCACCGCAGCGGAATGTCGGACGCCCGCCAGGCAGCCAGGATGATCAACGCGTAGAGACCGAAGGGCCAGAACAACTCTCGGGGTGTAGCAACCACCGCCAGGACGAACACCACCAGGCAGACGATCTTGACCTCGCCGGGCAGTCGATGCACCGGTGAGTCGCCATCGCGGTAGAGCGGATGGGCGTGCCCGCCACCCATGATCAGTCGCCGGTGCGGGATGTGGTGCGGGAGCGGGCGATCAGCCAGAAGATGCCACCGGCGACCAGCACGGTCACCCCGACACCGACGATGCCGGCCAGCCCGCCGGTCCCGTCCCGGCCGGCGAGGGCGTAGTCGGCGAACGGCGAACCGGCCAGGGAGTGCTCCTCGGCGTGCTGGGCGATGCAGTCGCCGCGCAGCTCTTCGCCGTCAGCGGTCTCGACGACCTCGCAGCCCTTCAGCGTCGCCGAGTCCAGCCCGTCCGGGCTGGAACTGGCCAGATAGGAGACAGCGCCGGCGATGAGCAGCGTGACCACCGCGAAGCCGATCCAGAACCACCAGCGACGCTGCGTTGACCCGGTCGTGGCCGAGCTCATACGGATGCCTCCATCTTCGCCGGATTGGTGCGCAGCAGATAGACCAGGTCCGGGCGGGCCCGGGCCACGGCCATGACGGTCAGCGCGGTGATGACGCCTTCACCGACACCGATCAGGACGTGGGTGCCGAACATGTACGTGGCCACCGTGCCCAGCGATGTACTGGCCGCCCCGCCGAGCGCGTACTCGACCACGAACCCCATGGCCGCACAGACGGTCCCGATCAGGGCCGCGACGAAGGAAAGTGCGCCCAGGATCCCGACCGACACCTCCGTCTTTCGACGCAGCAGCCGGTACAGCAGCACTGCGGTCAGATATCCGGCGGTGACGCCGATGACCGACATGTTCACGATGTTGGTACCCAGCGCTGTCACGCCACCGTCAGCGAACAGCAGCGCCTGCACGATGAGCACGACGGCGACACACAGTGCGCCGGTGAAGGGGCCGACCAGGATCGCGGCGAGCGCGCCGCCGAGCAGGTGCCCGCTGACGCCGGGCAGGATCGGGAAGTTGACCATCTGGACCGCGAAGATGAACGCCGCGACCAGACCTGCCAGGGGCACGGTCCGCTCGTCCAGCTCGGTCCGGGCGCGGTAGACGCAGAGGCCGAGCGCCAGCGCGGCGATCCCGACGAAGAGCAGGGAAACCGGGGCGTTGACGATACCGTCGCTCATGTGCATGGCGAGGATGTGCTCGTTCACACCCAGCACCCTATTCCGCCATCTGAACATCTGTCTAGCTGATCAGATGACCAGCGGTGGCCTGCCCATCCGGGCAGGCCGGGCTGCGCGCCGTCAGGCCGTGAGGCCGTCAGGCCACCGTCGCCCGGCCTCCGTCCGGCGTCAGCACGAACCACTCCGCACCGAAGAGCTCGACGCCATGACCGTTGATCTGTCCGGGCATGTCGTCGCCGGCGTACCAGTAGAGCGGGTGCCCCTGGTAGGTGACCTGCTCACTGCCATCGCGGCGCGTAAGCGTGCCGACGTCGGCCACCTGGATGCCGATGCCGCCCGCCGGATCGCCATCCACCAACAACGGCAGCCAGGTGTCGGCGCAGGCTCCGTAACAGGTGGACGTCTCCGGGCCGTCCGAGGACGACGCGTACACGGTACGGCCGACCCCGTCGACGACGATCGTGCCCAATCCGTCGACGTCGTCGATCTCCAGCCACCGGGAGCCGACCGGGAGAATGCGGTCGTTCGATGGGGGCGGGGTGGGCGCCTCGCCGCCGAATGCCGCCGGCGGCGGAGGTGGTGTCGCCGTGGTGGACGGCGTCTCGGATCGGTTGTCCAGTGCGCAGCCCGACACCCCCAGTGCGGCGGCTGACAGAAGGGCAAAGACGGTCGTTCGGCGCGTCATGGTGGTCGCGTTCCCCACCCCGAGCGCGGCTGAAACCTGCGCTCGGGACACTCGGCATGCCGAAAGACCGTCGCCATCTCGAGAGACTGTCGCCGTCTCGGGCGCGAGCCGAGGAAATCATCCGACCCGTCTGTGCCACTCGCGCGTGGTCTACTTCGACGATGTCCACAAGGCTCGCCGCCGGCGACGACATCATCGCGCGCCGACTCGACACCATCGACGGTGCCAGCGTGCAGGTCCCCGATCCTGGCCGCCTGGTGCATCTGCAGTTTCGCCGGTTCGCCGGCTGCCCCATCTGCCATCTGCATCTGCGGTCGCTGTCCCGGCGCTACGACGAAATCGTCGCCGCCAGGGTCTCGGAGGTGGCGGTGTTCCACTCGACTGCCGAGTCGCTGCGCCAGTATCAGTCCGATCTGCCCTTCGCCGTCGTCGCGGATCCCGAGAAGGCGCTGTACAGACAGTTCGGTGTGGAGGCATCGCTGGCCTCGGTGCTGCATCCGCGCGCCTGGTGGGCCGCGGCGCGCGGCGTGGCGCAGCAGCGCTCACTGCGCGCCGGGATGGGGCCCGGTGAGGAACATCTGGGCAGACCAGCCGACTTCCTGATCTCGCCACAGGGTGTGCTGCTCGCCGCGAAGTACGGCGCGCACGCCGACGATCAGTGGTCGGTCGACGAGATCATCGCACTGGCCGCACGATTCGGTGCAGGCAGTTAGCCGTGCCGCGCGCCGATCCAGTGCAGCAGGTCGTGCACGGTGTCGTCCTCGAGCCGGTAGGTCACCGAGCGCCCGGCACGGGTGTTGGTGACCCAGCCCTGCTGGCGTAGCACCCGAAGTGCCTGCGACACCGCGTTCTCCGAACGGCCCAGCGCCGCGGCCAGGTCGCTGACACAGATCCCGGGCGAGCGGTGCAGGCACAACAGGATTTCCAACCGGTGCGGGTCGGAGACCAGGTCGAAGCGCTGCGCCCAGCCGGTGGTGTCGACCTCGGCCAGCGCCGAGGACGCCCGCTCGACCAGCCCTTCGTCCTCCATCCCTGCAAATCTAGTCCCCGACGAGCGCGCGCAAAATGCCAGCCTGCGCGGCGTGTCGATGTGCTGACGCGCGCGCTCGCGGAACAAGTCAGTCCAGGAAGCCGTGCAGCAGCGTGGCCGAACCCCGGACGTGCGCGGCCATGGTCTCAGCCGCCGTGTCGGCGTCGCCGGCCAGGATCGCCGCGACGATCGCGTCATGCTGCTCGTCGGAGTGGGCGATGTTGCGGGCCAGCAGCGGGATGTGGTCGAGCAGTTCGTTGAGCCGCATCCGGTTCTGCGCCACCAATGGGACCAGCGACGGCACTCCCGCCGCCTCGGCGATCGCCAGATGCAGTCGCGAATCCAGGCGACGGTAGTCGGCGCTGTCGGCGTCGCGGACGTCGGCCAGCCGACCCGACAACTCCTGACGTTCGGTGGCGGTCAGTGTCCGGGCCGCCGCCATCCGCGCCGCCCCGACTTCGAGGATCTCGCGCAGCCGCACGGTGTCGTCGATGTCGGCACGGGTGAGCCGGACGGCGTCCCCGCTCGGGGCAGGCAGCTCATCGGCCAGGAACGTGCCGCCGTAGCGCCCGCGCCGCGACACCAGATACCCGGCCTCGGCCAGCGACTTGATGGCCTCACGCAGCGTGTCCCGGCTGACGCCGAGGCGGGCCGCGAGGTCCCGCTCCGGCGGTAACGACTCCCCCGGCTGCAGCAGTCCGAGCCGGATGGTCTGCAGCAGCCGTGACACCGTGTCCTCGAACGCGTTGAGCGGCCGCACCGGACGCAGCAGCGCGTCGCTGGCATCGGTGCGCTCGGGCGAGCCCGGTTCGGCGGCCATCGGTCCAGGTGGGTTTACAGCGGTGTGACGTAGGCGGAGCTGATGCCGCCGTCGACCAAGAACGACGAGCCCGTGATGAACGAGGCGTCGTCGCTGGCCAGGAACGCCACCGCCGCGGCCAGTTCTTCCGGCTCGGCGAACCGGCCCACCGGAACGTGCACCAGACGGCGCGCGGCACGCTCGGGATCCTTGGCGAACAGCTCCTTGAGCAGCGGTGTGTTGACCGGCCCCGGGCACAGTGCGTTGACCCGGATGCCCTGGCGCGCGTACTGCACGCCGAGCTCACGCGACATCGCCAGCACCCCACCTTTGGAGGCGGTGTAGGAGATCTGCGACGTGGCCGAACCCATCACCGCGACGAACGACGCGGTGTTGATGATCGATCCCTTCTGCTGGGGCACCATGTGGCGCAGCGCCGCCTTGCAGCACAGGAACACCGATTTGAGGTTGACGTCCTG
>CAXEZH010000200.1:0-6688 GCA_964000695.1 uncultured Mycolicibacterium sp.
GGGTTCGACGTCGAGTTCGGTTGCGAGGGTCTCGAGGTGGACGACCACAGCTGGGTCGCTCGGGAGAGCACCGCGGTGTCGCTGTGGGGACACGACTTCAGCGTCGGCTTCAAGAGTTGATGACGGGCGCCGACACGAGGAGCCATCGGTAGTGGGTAGCCCACCGATCGACCCCCGCACCTTCCGCAGTGTGCTGGGCCAGTTCTGCACCGGTATCACCGTCATCACGACGGTGCACGACGACGTTCCGGTGGGGTTCGCCTGCCAGTCGTTCGCCGCGCTGTCCCTGGACCCTCCGTTGGTGCTGTTCTGCCCGACCAAGATGTCACGGTCGTGGGCGGCCATCGAGGCGAGCGGCTCGTTCTGCGTGAACATCCTGCACGAAAACCAGAAGGACGTTTCGGGTCGGTTCGGCTCCCGGGAGCCGGACAAGTTCGCCGGCATCGACTGGACCCCGTCCCAGCTCGGCTCGCCGATCATCGACGGGTCTCTGGCGCACATCGACTGCACGGTGGCGTCGGTCCATGACGGCGGTGACCACTTCGTCGTGTTCGGTGCGGTGCACTCGCTGTCTGATGTCCCGCGCAAGAAGCCGCGGCCGCTGCTGTTCTACCAAGGCCAGTACACCGGGATCGAACCGGACAAGAATTCGCCCGCTGACTGGCGCAACGACCTCGAGGCGTTCCTGACCGCGACGACGGACGACACCTGGCTCTGAGCAGGGAGTTACACGGGTGTGATTCATCCACACTGTGCACAACTGCTGTGGATGAACGTCGCTCACCCCACGTGATCTGCGATGAAGCCGACGATGGCGGCGGCCACGTCGCGGTGTTGAACTTCGTTGAGAATGTCGTGGCGTGCGCCGGCGAACTCGACGAACCGCAGCGCGTCGATCTGTTCGGCGTAGGCGCGCACCGCGCCGGCGGGCGCGATCATGTCGTTGCTGCCGTGCACCGCCAGTGTCGGAACGGTCAGTCCGGGCAGCTCGGCACCGAAGCGGTCCCACCCGCGGTCGAGCTCGCGGACCAACGCGATGCCGTCGGCGCCGACGAACGCCAAGGGGTCGTTGATCAGGGAGTCGACGTAGAACGGGTCTGCTGACAACAGGGCCGGGTCGAGATCGAAGGTGGTGTTCGCGTCTCTGAGGGCAGGTACCGCGACCACCGGTGCGCCCGAGACCACCGCGGCCCGGTACGTCTGGGGTTGCGCGAGCACCCGGAAGAGCGTGACGACCGCGCCGAAAGAATGGCCCTGCGCCACCGGCGGCACATCCGGGCGGCGGTCGGCAGCCAACTCGGTCAGCGCGTCGGCCAGTGCCGAACTGTCCTCGATCGTGCCGAAGTCGCCCCGGTCGCCGGGACTGAGCCCGTGCCCGAACTGGTCGACGGCCCACAGGTCGATTCCGGCGGCATTGAGGGCGAACCCGTAGCGGTGGTAGAGACCGGTGTGCTCACCGAATCCGTGCAGGAAGATGACGGCGGCGCGCGGTTGCTCCGCTGCCCAGTGGCGGTAGTAGGCGCGGCCGCGGGGGTGGTCCAGGAAGGGCATACCGCCGACGTTAGTGGGTGCCCAGCAGCACGTTGCGCTGCTCGGCCATGCGGGCGACGATCGCCTCGACGACCGCCGAGACCTCGGGTCGACGCAGCGTCTCGGCACGAGTCACCAGCCAATAGGTGAGCTGGATCGCCACGTCGCCGGTCAGCACCCGCACCAGGTCACCGTGCCGGTCGGCCATGAAACACGGCAACAACCCGAGACCGGCCGACGCCCGCGTCGCCTCGACATGAACGAACACGTTGGTGGACGTCACCGACTCCCGCATCGCCGGGGCGAAGCTGGTCGCCAGGTCCAGATCGTCGACCTGCAGCATCGAGTCGATGAAGTACACCAGCGGGAAGCGGTCCAGATCGGCCACGCCCGACGGGACACCGTGGGCGCGCAGGTACTCACGTGAGCCGTACAGCCCGAGGCAGTAGTCGCCGAGGCGAAGGGCTTTGGCGCGGTGCACGGTCGGTTCGCCGACCACGATCTCGACGTCCAGGCCGGAGCGCTGCTGGCTGGCGCGCCGGGTCGCTGCCACGATCTCGACCGCCACGTTGGGGTGTTCGCGTTGTACGGCTGCGGCAGCGGGCGCGGCGATATAAGCCGAGAAGCCGTCGGTGGCGGAGATGCGTACGACGCCTTCCAGCGCACGCTTTCCGCCGGCCTCGGTGCTCAACGAGCGGACCGCGGCTTCGACGGCCTCGGCCGCGGCCAGTGCTTCGCGCCCCAGCTCGGTCAGCTCCCAACCGCCCGAGACACGGGCCAGCACCCGCCCGCCCACGGCCAGCTCGAGCGCAGCGATCCGTCGGCTGATGGTCGTGTGGTTGAGACCGAGTTCGTCGGCGGCGGTCGTGTACTTCCCGGTGCGCCCGACCGCCAACAGGATGAGCAGGTCGTCGGCGCTGGGTCGTCGGCTCGTTCCAGTCATATCTGCATTTTCGCAGATGCTTCCTGCAGGTTTGGTCATTGCTCGGCGGGGGCACCTGCATGAATACTCACGACCGAGTGTGGCGGCTGTCACAGAGGAGGGAGTTCCGATGACCATCCAACAAAGCCCCGACGAACCGGGGGGCAAGGTCAGCACCGGACTGAAACGTGTTGTCGCCGCGTCGATGGCCGGCACCGTCGTCGAGTGGTACGAGTTCTTCCTCTACGGCACGGCGGCGACCCTGGTGTTCAACAAGGTGTTCTTCGCCCAGACCGGCAGCGAGCTCGACGCGATCCTGGCCGCGTTCCTGACGTACGCGGTGGGCTTCCTCGCCCGACCGCTCGGCGGTGTGGTCTTCGGGCATTTCGGCGACAAGTACGGCCGCAAGAAGCTGTTGCAGTTCAGCCTGCTGCTGGTCGGCGCCGCCACCTTCCTGATGGGGTGCCTACCGACGTTCGGTCAGATCGGTTACTGGGCTCCGGCCCTGCTCGTGGTGCTGCGGTTCCTGCAGGGCTTCGCCGTCGGCGGAGAGTGGGGTGGCGCCGTGCTGCTGGTCGCCGAGCACAGCCCCGACCGGCAGCGCGCATTCTGGGCCAGCTGGCCGCAGGCCGCCGTGCCTGTCGGCAACATGCTCGCCACCGTCGTGCTGCTGGTCTTGACCACGACGCTGTCGGACGAGGCGTTCCTGTCCTGGGGTTGGCGCGTGGCGTTCTGGTTGTCGGCGGTGGTGGTGCTGATCGGCTACTACATCCGCACCAAGGTCACCGACGCACCGATCTTCGTGGCGGCCCAGGCAGAGGTCGAGCGCGTGAAGGCCGTGTCCTACGGTGTCGTCGAGGTGCTGAAGCGCTACCCCAGCGGCGTGTTCACCGCGATGGGCCTGCGCTTCGCCGAGAACATCATGTACTACCTCGTGGTCATCGTGTCGATCACCTATCTGAGCCAGCAGGTCGGCGCCGACACCGGCGACATCCTGTTATGGCTGCTCATCGCGCACGGGGTGCACTTCCTGATCATCCCCCAGGTGGGTCGGCTCTCCGACCGCATCGGTCGCCGTCCGGTCTACATCGTCGGCGCCATCGGTGCGGCGGCGTGGGGATTCATCGGGTTCCCGATGATGGACACCGGCAACTACCTGTTCGTCATCGGCGCCATCGTTCTCGGCCTGATGATCCACGCCCTGATGTACTCGCCGCAGCCGGCGATCATGGCCGAGATGTTCCCGACCCGCATGAGGTATTCCGGTGTCTCCCTGGGGTATCAGGTGACCTCCATCGTGGCGGGGTCGCTGGCCCCGATCATCTCGGTGAAGCTGCTCGACATCTACGACTCCTGGGTACCGATCGCGATCTACCTCGCGGTCGCCGCGATCATCACCTTGGTGGCAGCGCTGTTCATGCGCGAGACCAACGGTGTCGACCTGGCGATGATCGACGCTGCCGACCGCGAGCAGCTGGCGGAGGCGGGGGCGCGGTGAACGACCTCGACGGCCGTTCGGCTCTCGTCACCGGCGGCGCCGGCGGAATCGGGGCGGCGTGTGCGCGGGAACTGGCACAGCGCGGCGCGAAGGTGACCGTCGCCGACATCGACGAGGCGGGCGCCCAGAGTGTCGCCGACGAGATCGGTGGTTCCGCCTGGACGCTGGACCTGCTGGATGTCGGGGCGCTCGAGGACCTGGACTTGCACACCGACATCCTGGTCAACAATGCCGGCGTACAGACGGTCAGCGAGATCGCGGCATTTCCGCCGGACAGGTTCCGTCTGATGATGACCCTGATGGTCGAGGCGCCGTTCCTGCTGATCCGGGCGGCGCTTCCGCACATGTACCGCAACGAGTTCGGCCGCGTCATAAACATCTCGTCCATCCACGGCTTGCGCGCATCGCCCTTCAAGGCCGCCTATGTCACCGCCAAACACGCCCTCGAGGGTCTGTCGAAGGTCACGGCGCTGGAAGGCGGTCCGCACGGGGTCACCAGCAACTGCGTCAACCCCGGCTACGTCCGGACCCCCCTGGTGACGAAGCAGATCGCCGATCAAGCCCGAACGCATAACATCGGCGAGGACGAGGTGGTGGCGGAGATCCTGCTGAAGGAGAGCGCGGTGAAGCGTCTTGTGGAGCCCGAAGAGGTCGGCTCACTGGTGGGGTGGCTGGCGTCGCCGAACGCGAGCATGGTGACCGGGGCGTCCTACACGATGGACGGTGGATGGAGCGCCCGGTGAGCGGGCAGGTCGACCCTGGCGGGCCGGTAATAGAAGCCCAGTGGAAGCCGACCGAGAAGGACATCGCCGATGCGCGGGTCACCGACTTCGCGCGGTTCGCCGAAGCCCGCACCGGTGGTCAGTTCGGCGACTACGCCGCGCTCTGGCGCTGGTCGATCGAGGATCTCGACGGCTTCTGGGCGGCGCTGTGGGACTACTTCGAACTCGGCGAACGCGGCGAGACGATCGTGGAGTCCGTCGACATGCCCGGCACCCGGTGGTTCCCGGGCACCTCGCTGAACTACGTCGATCAGGTGATCCGCCACGCGCGTGCCGATCGCCCGGCGATCATCCACGTCGGCGAGCAGGAACCGGACCGAGAGATGTCCTGGGACGAACTACTCGGCCGCACCGCGGCCCTCGCCCAGACTCTGCGTTCCCATGGCGTCGAGCCGGGGGATCGCGTGGTGGGCTACCTGCCCAACATCCCCGAAGCCGTGATCGCGTTTCTGGCGACCGCATCTGTGGGTGCGGTGTGGAGCGCGTGCGGGCAGGACTATTCAGCCAAGGCGGCGCTGGACCGGCTCGGTCAACTGGAACCGAAGGTGCTGATCGCCGCGGACGGCTATGTGTTCGCCGGCAAGTACCGCGACAAGCGCGACGACGTCGCGGCGTTGAGCGCCGGCTTGCCGACCCTGGTGGCCACGCTGGGTCTCGACGACCTCGCCGCCCGCAGCGACCAGCCCATCGACACCGTCGCGGTCGCATTCGACCATCCACTGTGGATTCTGTTCTCGTCGGGCACCACCGGCCTGCCGAAGGGCATCGTGCACGGTCACGGCGGTGTCATCGTGGAGCATCTGAAAGCCGTTGCCCTGCAGTCGGACATGGGTTGCGACGACACATTCTTCTGGTTCACCAGTCCCAGCTGGATGATGTGGAACTTCCAGGTGGCCGGCCTGCTCGTGGGCGCGACGATCGTCTGTTACGACGGCAGCCCCTCGTCGCCGACGCCAGATGCCCTGTGGAGCATTGCCTCTCGGGTGCGGGCCACCGTGCTGGGCACCAGCCCAGGCTATGTGCTGGGCTGCATGAAGGCCGATGCGCATCCGAGTAAGAGCCACGACCTGTCGGCGCTGCGGACGGTCGGTATCACCGGGTCGTCACTGCCGCCGGCGTCATCGCTGTGGCTGGCCGAGCATGTGGGCGTGCAGGTCGCGTCCATCAGCGGAGGCACCGACGTGGTGTCGGCATTCGCCGGCGGGGTACGCACCGTGCCGGTGTGGCCGGGCGAGCTGTCCGCTCCCTATCTGGGCTGCGCGTTGGAGGCGTGGGACGAATCCGGCAAACCGGTACGCGGCGAGGTGGGTGAACTCGTGATCACCAAACCGCTGCCTTCGATGCCGGTGAAATTCTGGAATGACCCTGACGGACAGCGTTATCGCGACGCGTATTTCGAGATGTTTCCGGGCGTATGGCGGCACGGGGACTGGATCACCCTCACCGATCACGGCAGCGTGATCGTGCACGGGCGCTCCGACTCCACGCTCAATCGGCACGGTATCCGCATGGGTAGTGCCGACATCTACCAGGCCGTCGAAAGCCTTCCCGAAGTGGTCGAGTCGCTGGTGATCGGCGCCGAGCAGTCCGACGGGGGCTATTGGATGCCGTTGTTCGTCGTTCTTGCTGACGGACTCGAGTTGACCGACGAGTTGCGCGAGAAGATCAAGGACACCATTCGCACCGAGGTTTCCCCACGGCACGTGCCTGACGACATCATCGTCGCGCCGGGAGTGCCCCACACCCGCACTGGCAAGAAGCTCGAGGTACCCATCAAAAAGCTCTTCCAGGGCGGTGATTCGGCCAAGGTCGTCGAGCGCAGCGCGGTCGACGATCCGGCGCTGCTCGACTGGTATCTCACGCAGCGTCGAACGTGATGAGGTCGATGCTCAGTCCGTCTTCGATGATGCTGCGGCGGGTGACGGGGGTTCCGGGGGCTGGTGGGGCCAGGGAGTA
>CAXEZH010000201.1:0-22858 GCA_964000695.1 uncultured Mycolicibacterium sp.
CTGGCGGATCCCCGGCGGAATGGCCGGCGTCTGGACCGCCGTCGTGGTCGGGACGCTGGGCACCGTCGGCGGCATCTACTACTCGTTCGTGACGCCTTGGATCGACGTCCCCTCGAGCACCTGGATGACGTGGGTCGGCCTGATCAGCCTCGGCATGTTCGCGCTCGGCCTCGTCGTCTACATCTTCGGCCGGCGATCTGCGCACAAGACCTCCCAGGAGGACGCCCTGGCTCACCTCGCGGTGTTCGACCTCGGTACCGATGATGCAAAGGACTCTGCTCGATGACGATGGACAGCACCGCACTGCGCTCCGACGCCGCCGCCGGCCACACCGGCTACCCCCTGGACCCGCTGAGCGGGGCGGAGATCGAGTCGGCCGCCGCGATCGTCGCGGCCAGTGAGTACGCCACCGAGACGCTGCGATTCGTCATGATCCAGCTCGCAGAGCCGGAGAAGAACGCCGCTCTGACATTCGAGGGGATGGCCGACATTCCCCGACGGGCGTTCCTGACGATGTACGACTCGGCGGCGAAGATGGTCTACGAGGCGACCGTCGACCTCGCCGCCCGCGTCGTCGACTCGTGGACCCCTGTCCCCGGCCGGTTCCCGTCCTATCTGGTCGAGCACATGACCGGTGTCGAGGAGAAGGTGCGGGCCGATCCGCGCTGGCAGGAGGCGATGCGCAAACGTGGGGTCACCGACTTCGACCTCGCGATGATCGATCCCTGGCCGGCCGGCTACTACGGCGCCCAGGACCACTACGACAACTCTGCGCTGATCTGTCGGCCGCTGACCTTCATGCGGGCTGCGCCCTCCGAGCACGGCTACGCCCGGCCGGTCGAGGGCCTGATCGTGACGTTCGATCTGGATGCCATGAAGGTCATCGACATCGAGGACCACGGCGTGGTGCCGTTGCCGCCCACCGCGGGCAACTACACCGAGCAGTTCATGTTCGACCCCAACAACCGGCCGGCGTTCACCGCCTTCCGCGACGACGTCAAGCCGATCGAGATCACCCAACCCGAGGGCCCCAGCTTCACGGTCAACGGGTGGCAGGTGCAGTGGCAGAAGTGGTCCATGCGGCTGGGTTTCAATCCACGCGAGGGCATCACGCTCCACGAGGTCACCTACACCGACCGCGGCCAGACGCGACCCATCATGTATCGGGCGTCGCTGGCCGAGATGGTGGTGCCCTACGGCGACACCTCACCGACGCACTGGAACAAGAACGTCTTCGACATGGGCGAGGTCGGGATGGGATTCTCAGCCAACCCGCTGACCCTCGGGTGTGACTGCCTCGGCGAGATCCATTACTTCGACGGCACGGTCAACGACTCCGCGGGGAACGCGGTCACGATCCCCAACGCGATCTGCATGCACGAAGAGGATTACGGCATCTCGTGGAAGCACACCGACTTCCGTACCGAGGAAGTCGAGGTGCGTCGGTCCCGGCGCCTGGTCATCTCGATGATCTGCACTGTGGGCAACTACGAGTACGGCTTCTTCTGGTACTTCTACAACGACGCATCGGTCGAGGTGGAAGTCAAGCTTTCCGGTGTGTTGACCACCGGCGCGGTGCCCGACGGTGAAACTCCGCGGTGGGGAAAGATGGTCGCGCCCAACATCTACGGACCCAACCATCAGCACTTCTTCAACTTCCGGCTGGACATGAGCGTCGACGGCCCGGGCAACAGCGTCTACGAAGTGGACTCGATTCCCGAACCCGATCCGGCCCTCAATCCGCACCGCAACGCGTGGATCACCCAGGACACGCTGGTGGCCTCCGAAGCGCAGGGCGCGCGGGACTGGAACTGGCAGACCGGCCGGTACTGGAAGGTGGTCAATCCGGCAAAACGCAACGAGCTCGGCCAACCCGTCGGCTACAAGCTGTTGCCCCGGGAGGTGGTGCCGGTGATGGTGCAGGAGGGCTCGTTCATCTACGACCGCGCCCGCTTCGTGCAGCACAACCTCTGGGTCACGAAGTACGACCAGAGCGAGCGATTCCCCGCGGGGGACTACATGTACCAGAGCGGCGAGGCCCAGGGGTTGCCGCAGTACATCGCCGACGACGCCGCACTGGAGGACACCGACGTGGTGCTGTGGTACACCGTCGGCGCCCACCACGTGGTGCGGCCGGAGGACTGGCCGGTGATGCCGTGCGCCTACACCGGCTTCCACCTCAAGCCGGTCGGCTTCTTCGACGGCAACCCGGCATTGGACCTGCCACCGTCGCCACCCAAGTCCTGTCACATGAATTCGGGCGGCTTGCCGGTGGCCGAGCGAGCCCGGGAGTCCTGACCGCCGCGCAGACCCGACCGCGGCGGGCTGCGCCGCGCAGACCCGACCGCGGATTCTCGCCGGGGATGAGGCAGGATGTGGGTAGCCGTCCGCGGCACTGAAAAGGGGGCGGTGATCGCACGCGAGAACCGCAAAGGAGTCCGATG
Source organism: uncultured Mycolicibacterium sp. (assembly GCA_964000695.1). Lineage (GTDB taxonomy): Bacteria > Actinomycetota > Actinomycetes > Mycobacteriales > Mycobacteriaceae > Mycobacterium. Next base: position 2,445 of record CAXEZH010000201.1, read on the forward strand.
GCGGATCCCACCAGCCTCAACGGAGCCGGTGCGTCGGCGCTGATCCGGCCCGCCTACCGTCGCGTGCTGCTCAAGCTGGGCGGTGAGATGTTCGGCGGCGGGGAAGTCGGCCTCGACCCCGACGTCGTCGCCCAGGTCGCTCGTCAGATCGCCGAAGTCGTCCGAAGCGGTGTCCAGGTCGCCGTGGTCATCGGCGGCGGGAACTTCTTCCGCGGCGCGCAGCTGCAGCAACGCGGCATGGAACGGACCCGCTCGGATTACATGGGCATGCTCGGCACCGTCATGAACAGCCTTGCGCTGCAGGATTTCCTCGAGAAGGAAGGCATCCAGACCCGGGTGCAGACCGCGATCACCATGGGGCAGGTCGCCGAGCCGTACATCCCGCTGCGCGCGCAACGGCATCTCGAGAAAGGCCGGGTGGTCATCTTCGGGGCCGGGATGGGCCTGCCGTATTTCTCCACCGACACCACCGCCGCCCAGCGGGCCTTGGAGATCGGTGCCGACGTGGTCCTGATGGCCAAGGCGGTCGACGGCGTGTTCACCGCCGACCCGAAGGTGCATCCCGATGCCGAGTTGCTCACCGCCGTCAGTCACCGCGAGGTCATCGACCGCGGTCTCAAGGTCGCCGACGCCACGGCCTTCAGCTTGTGTATGGACAACGGTATGCCGATCCTGGTGTTCAACCTGCTCACCGATGGCAATATCGCCCGTGCCGTCGCAGGTGAGAAGATCGGGACACTGGTCACCACTTGACAGGCGTGGCGGCGCGGTGAGCGACAGAGGCGGGCGAGGGCGCCCAGGTGAGTGACAGCGACGGGAGACGAGCACAGTGATCGACGAAACACTCTTCGACGCCGAGGAGAAGATGGAGAAGGCCGTGTCGGTGGCACGGGACGACCTGGCGTCGATCCGCACCGGTCGCGCCAACCCGGCGATGTTCAACCGCATCACGGTGGACTATTACGGCTCACCCACCCCGATCACGCAGCTGTCGAGCATCAACGTTCCCGAGGCTCGGCTGATCGTCATCAAGCCCTACGAGGCCGGCCAGTTACGCAACATCGAGGATTCGATCCGCAACTCCGACCTGGGCGTCAACCCGAGCAACGACGGCAACGTGATCAGGGTGGCGATTCCGCAGTTGACCGAGGAGCGTCGCCGCGACCTGGTCAAGCAGGCCAAAGCCAAGGGCGAAGACGCCAAGGTCTCGATCCGCAACATCCGACGGAAGGCCATGGAGGAACTGGCGCGGATCAAGAAGGACGGCGACGCCGGCGAGGACGAGGTCACCCGCGCCGAGAAGGATCTGGACAAGACCACCCATCAGTACACCGCCCAGATCGACGACCTGGTCAAGCACAAAGAAGGCGAGTTGCTGGAGGTCTGAGTGTGACCTATCAGCAATCGACTCCAGTGGCAGAGCAGCCTGAGAACCAGCCGCAGACGAAGAAGTCGCGCGCTGGGCGCGACCTGCCCGCGGCGATCGCCGTGGGCGTCGCGCTGGGGGCGATGGCGATCGGCATCCTGCTATTCGCGCCGATCTGGTGGCTGGCCCTGGTGGCCGTGGCCATCGCCATCGCGACCCATGAGGTCATCCGGCGGATGCGTGAACACGGGTACGCGCTTCCGGTCGTGCCCCTGCTGGTCGGCGGTCAGGCGATGATCTGGTTGACCTGGCCGTACGGCGCCGCCGGGCTGTTGGGCGCCTACGGCGGCACCGTGATCGTGTGCATGGTGTGGCGCCTGCTGGGCCAGGGGCTCGGCCAGCCGCCGGTCAACTATCTCCGTGACATCGCCGCGGCCGTGCTGCTCGCCACCTGGGTGCCGATGTTCGCCGCCTTCTCCGCGCTGCTGATCTTCGCCGACGACGGCGGGGTCCGGGTGTTCACCGTCATCGTCACCGTGGTGTTCGCCGACATCGGTGGTTACGTCGCCGGGGTGCTGTTCGGCCGGCATCTGATGGTCCCGGCGATCAGCCCGAAGAAGTCGTGGGAGGGGTTGGGCGGCTCGCTGCTGTTCGGTATCGGCGCCGCGGTGGTGACCGTCACGTTCCTGCTCGACAAGCCCGCCTGGGTCGGTGTGCCGCTCGGGTTGATGCTGGTGATCACCGGAGTCCTCGGCGATCTGGTCGAGTCGCAGGTCAAGCGTGACCTGGGGATCAAGGACATGGGGACGCTGCTGCCGGGCCACGGCGGGCTGATGGACCGCATCGATGCGATGCTGCCCTCGGCCGTCGCCGGCTGGGCCGTGCTGACCCTGCTGGCCTGACCCGGCGCTGAGCGGACCGCCTCCCGCCGCGGGAGTGCGATACTGGACTGCGTCATGTCGAAATCCCTGCCGCTCGTCTTCGACGCCCCTCGCCGCGCGATGCCGCCGAGGCACTTCGCCGACCTCGACGACACTGCCCGGGCCGCCGCGGTCGCTGACCTGGGTTTGCCGGCGTTTCGGGGAAAACAGCTGGCCAACCAGTACTTCAACCGGCTCATCGCCGATCCTGCGGAGATGACGGATCTGCCCGCCGGAGTGCGTGACCAGGTGGGCGAGGCGCTGTTCCCGCCGCTGCTGCAGCCGCTGCGCGAGATCGAATGCGACGCGGGGGAGACCCGCAAGGTGTTGTGGCGTGCCGTCGACGCCACGACGTTCGAGTCGGTCCTGATGCGATACCCGGACCGCAACACGGTGTGTATCTCGTCGCAGGCGGGTTGCGGGATGGCCTGTCCGTTCTGCGCGACCGGGCAGGGTGGACTCAAGCGCAATCTGTCGACGGCCGAGATCCTCGAGCAGGTCCGCGCGGCCAGCGCCGAGCTGCGCCACCGGGACGCGCGCCTGTCGAACATCGTGTTCATGGGCATGGGGGAGCCGCTGGCCAACTACAGCCGGGTGCTGGCTGCGGTGCGGCGCATCATCGCGGCGCCGCCGGGTGGCTTCGGGATCTCCGCGAGGTCGGTGACGGTATCGACGGTCGGGCTGGCACCGGCGATCCGCAAGCTCGCCGACGAGCGGCTCAATGTCACGCTGGCGTTGTCGCTGCATGCGCCCGACGACGAGCTCCGCGACACGTTGGTGCCGGTCAACAACCGGTGGAAGGTCAGCGAGGTTCTCGACGCCGCGCGCTACTACGCCGATGTCACCGGTCGTCGGGTGTCCATCGAGTACGCGTTGATCCGCGACGTCAACGACCAGCCGTGGCGGGCCGACCTCCTGGGCAAGCGCCTGCACGGCGCGCTCGGGGCCCTCGCTCACGTCAATCTGATCCCGCTCAACCCCACCCCGGGCAGCGAATGGGACGCCAGTCCCAAACCCGTCGAACGCGAATTCGTCCGGCGGGTCCGCGAGCGTGGTGTGTCATGCACCGTGCGCGACACCCGCGGTCGCGAGATCGCGGCAGCGTGCGGACAGCTCGCCGCTCAGGGCTAGCGCCGCACCGTCAGGCGTTTCCGGCGTCCTCATGGGCTTGTCAGCTCAACGGGTAGTCCACCACGGTGGCCACCGGGCCCTGCGCCGCGAGGCCGGATGCCGCTTCGATCCACTGGCCGGTGACGATCATCGTCAGGTTGGGCAGATTCACCACGTAGTCGCCGTAGGTGCGTAGGTAGGGATCGCCGACGTAGATGGCCCCGCCGTAGTCGGGAAGCAGATTCTGCACGACCGTGCTCGATTCCGAGTCTTTGACCTGGACCGAACTGTTGTACAGCACGGAGGCCTCGATCTCGAGCTGCAGTCCGACGAATACGCCGGCCTTCTCCTTGAGCTTGATTCCCCCGCCGGCTGCCCAGCTCGCCGACTCCGTCTTGGTGGTGGTGATGGTGTAGTAGTACGAGTTCGTCTGAGAGCCCAGATTGACCTGCTGCTGAACGGGTCCCGATGTCGGCGCGTTGTAGTAGGTGTCGCCGGTGACGTTGATTCCGCACCCACCCGGCATCGCATCGCCGTACCCCGGGGTACACGCCACGTCGACCGCCGCGGACGCAAGGTTCGGGGTGTCGGTGACGTCCATCCGCCCGGGCGTCGAGTACGGGTAGATCAGGTACATGATTCCGGTGTCCCGGTCTGCGTCGTCACCGATGCATCCCGCGGTCTGGCAGGTGACCAGGGGTGCGCTGCCTCCGTTGAAGACCTTGAGCTCTGCCTTGATGTCGATGCCCGTCGAGTTCGTCCACGTCACGTACGCCTCCTGGTCCACGAAGACGTTGTAGTCGACCTCGATGTCGATCCGCTCGAAGGGTTGCAGGACGAAGCCCTTCGTCGGGGAGTCGTCCTGTTCGTATTCGCCGGTGATGCTGCTCAGCGTCTGCGCGTACGGCGAGAGGTTGATGATCTGGATCGTCTGAGAGCTGACGGCTCGGCCGGCGAACACGATGTTCGGCAGAACTCGGAAGGCCTTCAGCTGATCCCGCACGTAGCCTCCGATGATGCCGAAGAGCGACCTCGGTTTGGCTACGGGTGCCGGGAGGGGTGCCGCGATGTCGGGTGTCGTCACAAAGCCCACGGTGTCCGTCTCCGGAGGCGTGGGTGTTGAATCCGAGTCGGGATACGGGTGCGGACCTGTGCCGATCTCCCAGTCGACGGTGGTGTAGGTGACCGCGACCGGGTTTCCGTTCTCGTCGATGACGCCCGACGGGGCCAGACTGACGTAGTCGACGTCGGGAATCGTGATCGTGACACCCGAATTGGTCAGCGTCATGGTCACGTAGTCGTGGTACTCCGGGTACTGCACGTAGATCTGCCCGTAGCTTTCCGGCGGCACATCCAGGTCGACCTGCGATTCGGTGGTGAAGCCGTCGCTCCAGGTGTGGCCGTACTTCTGTTGCACCAACGCGCCGATCTCCGTCTGGAAATCCAGCGGGCCGAGCGAGAAGTTCAACGAGGTGCCGGCGACGATCTTGAGGTTCTCCTCGACACCGCTGGTCTTGGTGACCTCGTGGACGACCTTGTACCTGTTGGTGGAGACCACCGTTCCGTCGTTGAACAGGCTGTTGCCGACCTGCTTGGGTGCGCTGAGCCGCACCCGCTCGTCGACGACTTCCTGAGTGCAGGTGCCCGAGACCTTGCACAGCGCCGCGGCGACGAGTGCCTGGCCGACGGGGTCGGTGCTGTCGATGGTGACCACCGTGCCGGCCTCCGGCAGGAGCACCAACGTTTCCCGCAATGAGATGAGCGAGGGACCGGTGATGGATTCCGGAGTCTCGAAGATGACGGTCTGGATCCTGCTGTTCGTCGTCGTCGCGCCCGCGCCGCCCGCCTCGACGTCGACACTGACGGTCGTGGAACCGTCCGACCACGTCATCGTGCCCGCGTAGGTCCAGTCGTCGTCGTGGTAGCTGTTGCCCTGATAGAACGCCAGCTCGACCTGGCGGGCGTTGTCGAGGACGAATTTTTGCTGTGGGCCGTAGGTCAGCGGAAGCTTGGTGTCGAGGTCGGACAGCGTCAGTGCCCTGCCGGTCAGGTTGAGCACGGTGACTTCGTTGCGGACCCAGGGGAGATAGATCTCGCCGGTTGGGTTGCAGACGTCGTCGCGGCACGCGCCAGGGGGGACGGGGTCGGCGCGGGTGCCGAGGATCAGGCCGCCGAGCTCGGTGAGCAGTGTCCCAACGGGTTTCAGCAGAGTGTGCACGGCCAGTGCCAGCCGGCCGAATGGACCGCTCGGATTCGCCGGCGCCGGTGACGCGCCCGGAGCCAACACCGGGGTGATGATGGCTTGCTCGACCTTCTTCTCCTGCTGCGTCGTGGCCGCCGACACCCGGGCTGCCGGGGTCGCCGCAGTGTCGGTCACCGGTGCGGGCACATCCGGTGTCTCCGTCACGGAAGATTCCGCGACGGTGTCGACCTCGGCATTGACGGGGGTTACTACAGAAACGTCCGGCGATGCGGGAGGCGCCAAGGGTTGGTCGGCGAATTCTTGGGCGCGCCAACGTCTGTCATCACCCTGCTCGGTGTCGATGTCGTCGGTGAACGAGGTGCTGCCCGGGTCGGAGGCCGTCTGCTCGTGTTCTGCTTCGGGCTGCTGGGACGCCGAGTCGTCCGCAACGTCGGCTGCCGCGTCGTCTGTCTCGTCCGCGGAGTCGTCGGCCGGCTCCATCACATCGTCGTCGACGGAGGATTCTGGCGTGGGCGCGCTCGAAGTGCCGGAGTCGCCGGCGTCGTCGAGTTCATCGGTGGGCTCCGACGAATCCGCAGTCAGTGAGTCGGCGTCGCGCTGACTCTCCGAGTCGTCTCCCCGGCGTGATGACAGGTGGCCGCCACGCTGCTGGCCTGTGGTGGCGGCATCGTCGCGATCGGAGGAATCTGCATGTTGCGCAGTCGATCCGCTCGCGGGACCCTCGGATGCCGAGCTCGACTCCGAGGAGGACGACGAGCTGCCGTCCGTTCCGTCGTCCGCGTACGCGACGCCGGCCCCGCCGACGAGAGCCGCACCGATGCCCACCGTGATCGCCCCCGCGCCCAGCCAGGCATAGGGTTCGGTGCGCGATGTTCGGCCCCGCGACCGGGTCCCGGTGGTCGCTCTACTGCTCTGTCGACGTCGTGCCCGAGCTGACATCGAGGACCTCTTCTCACGAGGGTATGCACCAGCAAAGCCGGAAGCGCCGAAATGCGCAGCTTTTTCTACCACACCCCGGCGGCTGTCGGTGCCCCGGAAGCTGTGCCCGTTCGTTGTCTATGAGTTCGGTATTGACGTTGATGGCCAATCGATCCCGGAGAAGGTCCGGGTCAGAAGCGTGGTGCTCGACAACCCAGGTCCGCGGCGCTTCTCCGGAGCGCTGCGCGCCGCACCTATCGGTAACTTCGGCAAATATTGACGTTCACTAAGATTTCCGCTTCGGGCAACCGCAGGTCATCCGCCGGTGGGCGGGGTGACGAACCAGATGTTGTCCTCGCGCAGTGCGCGGCTGCGCCAGCCGTCGTCGGTGTGCACCAGCTCGTGGTGGTAGTAGCCACCGCAACTGCTCTGCTCGGCCATGCCGGGCAGGAGCATCGGGTTGTAGAACATCGCCCGTACCGTGGCCGTGTCACCGCCGGGATGGATGTCACAGTCGATGTTGGTGATGTAGTGCATGGTCCACGGGATCGAGCCGAATTCTGCCGACAACCAGTCAGCGACCTCGTCGCGCAGACCAGCGGCCGCGCCCGCTGACGAGTAGTCGATGTACGCGTCGTCGGTGAACACCGAGCGGTACAGCGCCCAGTCCTTGGTGTCGACGGCCCGCGCGTATCGGTACAGCAACGCCCTGATCTGCCGTTCGTCGTCCACGCGCGCGGTATCCGTCATCAGACCACCTCTAGTCGCAGCTCGCGGATGCGCCAGCCGACCGCCGTTCTGACGATGACGTCGTGCCAACGGCCATGGAAGAACGTCATGTCCGAGGCGCCCGGGAGGCGCACCGCGTTGAACCACATCGCCACGACGTGAGCACTGTCTCCCGAGATCGTGGCCTCGACGTTGGTGAGGTAGTGCATGCCGACCGACAAGGATGCCTGCCGGCGTTTCAGATACTCCACCGCGTCGTCGACCGCGCCGGTGAAGAGTCCTGCAGCGGAGTAGTCCACGTGCCCGTCGTCAGTGAACATCGCGCGGTAGGCGCCCCAGTCCTTGAAGTCGACTGCATAGCAGTACCGGGTGAGGAGGCCCTCGAGGCGCACCTCGTCGCTGAGTTGGCGCCGATCACCAGCGACACTCATTCAGGCATGCCGATGGTCTTGGCGTCGAGGTATTCCTTGTAGCCTTCCTCGCCGTTGCGGTAGCCCAGTCCGCTCTGTTTGGTGCCGCCGAACGGGCTGCCGATGCCGAAGTGGCTCTTGCCGTTGATGGTGACGTTGCCGGTGCGCATGCGGCAGGCGATGGCGAAGGCCCGGTCGGTGTCGGCGCTGCTGACCTCGCCGGACAGCCCGTAGATGGTGTTGTTGGCGATCGCGACGGCGTCGTCGTCGCTGTCATAGGGCGTCACGGTGAGCACCGGGCCGAAGATCTCTTCCTGGGCGATCACCGAGTCCGGGTCGACGTCGGCGAGCAGGGTCGGCTGGGTGTAATAGCCCACAGGCAGGTTCTGCGGGATGCCGCCGCCGGTGATCAGGCGCGCACCGGCCTCGACGCCGCTGCGGATCAGTCCGAGCACTTTCTGGCGCTGGGTCTCGCTGATCTGGGGGCCCTGCATGGTGCCCGGCGTCCACGGGTCGCCGACCGGGAAGTTCTCCATCATGGTCTTGAGGATCTCGATGCCTTCGTCGTAGCGGCTGCGCGGCAACAGGATCCGGCTGGGCAGGATGCAGCTCTGGCCCGACATGACACAGGCCATCATCGCCGCCATCGGCAACGCGGAGTTGAAGTCGGCGTCGTCGAGGACGATGTGAGCGCTCTTGCCGCCGAGTTCGAGCAGCGTCTTCTTCACCGTCGCAGCGCCGGCGGCCAGGATCGCGCGCCCGGTGGCGGTCGAGCCGGTGAAGGTGATCATGTCCACGCGCGGGTCCGCCGACAGCGCCGCGCCGACCTCGTTGGCGTTGGAGGTGACGACGTTGAACACCCCGGGCGGGATATCGGTCTCCTCGGCGACGATGCGCCCGTATTCGCTGCCCGACCACGGGGTGAGCTGGGCGGGTTTGAGGACCACGGTGTTGCCGGCCATCAGGGCGGGCACCGTTTCGGCGACGTTGAGGTAGAACGGCACGTTCCACGGGGTGATCGCACCGACCACGCCGACCGGTTCGTAGTGGATCTTGCGCCGGGCCGGGCCCAGCGGAGTGTCGTGCACGCCGTTGTCGACCAGATAGTCGAAGTTCTTGCCGTGCTCGGCCCAGTGGGTGACTTCGGCGATCGGGCTCTCGATCTGGCTGCCGGTGACCGTGACCGGGCAGCCGACCTCGGTGATCACGACGCGGCGCAGCCGCTCTTTGTTGCGTTCCAGCGCCTCGGCGAGCTGGATCAGGCAGTGGTAGCGAAAGTCCAGGTCACGCGACCAGTCGGTGGTGTCGAACGCGCGCCGTGCCGCACCGACCGCGCGTCCCATGTCCTCGACCGTGCCGTCGGTGGCCTGACCGGCGACCTGCTCGCTGGCCGGATGGATGACATCGAAAGTGGCACCGCCGGCGGTCGACTGCAGTTCACCGTCGATGAGCATGCGTGGTTCGCCGGCCAGCACACCGGTCTCGGTCTCGGCTGTCGTCATGACAGTCAGCTTTACAAGAAATCGTCCGAGTGTCACGCGTTTGTGACGACCGGGCCGAGCCGCGGTCAGCCGGTCTTGATGCCCACCGCGTGCCGCAGCTGCGCGAGGAACTGGTCGTCATCGTCGCTGCGCACGATGTAGTGCGACACCGCCACGCGGATGGCCGTCGCCGCCTTGACGGCGCCGTTGGGGCCCGGAAGCAGCTTCTCCAGCTGGGCGCGCATGTCCGGAATGATGTGTCCCAGCCGCGCGATCACGACCTCGGGCTCGATGTCGACGACTCGAACCCCGGAGTAGGAGCGCTGATAGGCGACGATGAACTGCATCGCGGCATCGACGCGCTCGTTGCCGCGCAGACCCGCGGTGGCCTTCGCGATGCCCGTTTCGAACATTTCCCGCTCATAGATCCCGAACGCTTCGAGCAGGGCCGCCTTGTCGGCGAACCACCGGTAGAGCGTGGGTCGCGACACACCGGCCTGCAGGGCGACCTCGGACAGGCTCAGCTTGGTCTGACCATGACGGCCCAGCACTTCGGCCGTCGCGGCCAGGATGCGGTTTCTCGTCGAGGTGTCCTCGGCGAGTTCGGGGCGTTCGGATGCTGGGTGGTTCACGTACCTGGCCTGTCTTACGGGTTCGAGAACGATCGTAAAGCGTCCCGTCGGTACGGACCGACGGCACGCCCGGCAATGTCGGTCACAACGACCTCCCGAGCAGCGCCACCGTCTCGAGGTCAGCCAGCGCCGCCAGGCTGCGCTCCACGCCCTTGAGGGCGATGTCCTCGGCTTGCATGCCACCCATCCCCGCCGTGATCAGCGCAGCCACATACGGATACAGCGCAGCCTGGCGGTAACGATCCCACAGATCGTCTCGGTCGAGCTCGGGTCCGCCTCCGGCCGACAGCGCGCGCCGATAGACCTCCAGCAGCTCGCGCTGTGTGGACTGGCGGTCGGCGGCCGTCATCGACGTCACCAACGTGTAAGCCAGCTCGCGGCTGGGGTGACCGCGACGCACGGCCTGCCAGTCCAGCAGCCCGGCCCGGCCGGCGCGGAAGTACACGTTGCCCGGGTGGGCGTCACCGTGCATGACGGTGTGTGGCCCGCGGTCGACTAGTGCGGCCAGTGCGCGGTAGTGCTCGTTGATGAAGCGACCACGCTCCAGCGACAGTTCGGTGCGCTGCGCCATCCGTCGCGCGGAGGTCCTCAACAACGGGGCGGTGAGCAGTGAGGCGCTGTCCGCCGACGCGGAGTACACCCAGCCCAGTGGACCGGTGCCGACCGCCTGCGGCAGCCGACCCCAGAACGTCCGGTGCAGCTGAGCCAGGAGCTCGACCACCAGAGCGGCCCGGTCGGGATCGATCGGGTGCAGCGTGTCGGGAAATTCGCACCGCGGTGCGCAGACGTCCGCCAGGTCTTCGAGCACCAGGACGAAGCGGCCCGTCCACGGGTCGAAGGCGGAACCGTACGACGTCGGCACCCCGGTCAACTCGGGAGCCAGCTGACGGTAGAAACGGGTCTCGGTGTCGGCGAGGTTGCCGAGTTCGCCCATCAGCCGGGTCGCGACCGTCTCGGCCGCCATCTTGACGAACACGGACGGGGGGACGCCGTCGCCGGTCAGCGCGAGCCGCGCCCGCGAGGAGGTCCCGGCATCGCCGTCGATCACCTCGACCGAAGCCACGGGCCGCCCGATCAGTCGCGACAACGCTGGCGCGTCGAGATCGGCAACGGTGCGGGGCGTCCGGCGCAGGCGCCCGATCGCCGCGTCGGTCCCGATCCGCCGCATACCGCGGCCCAGATGTGCTGCCAACCCGAGGACTGGGGCCACCCGATCGTCGATGATGGACACCGCGGGCCTCCTAGGCTCGAGCTGCAGCCCTCACAGGGTTACAAAGAGTCTGCTGTTTGTAAAGCGTCGAGAAGGGGAGTCGTGGATGGCGGGTCCGTTGGAGGGGCTGCGTGTGATCGAGCTGGGTGTCTGGGTCGCCGGTCCGGCCGCCGGAGGCATCCTGGCAGACTGGGGAGCCGACGTCGTCAAGATCGAGCCGCCTGCCGGTGATCCGGCCCGGACATTCGGCCGCATGCTCGGGATCCCGTCGCACGATCGTCAGCACGAGAGCCCGCCCTTCGAAATGGACAACCGCGGAAAGCGCAGCGTCGTACTGGATCTCACCACCGAAGACGGTAGAGCACACGCCCTGGACATGCTCACCGACGCTGACGTGTTCATCACCAACATCCGCACCGGTGCACTGCGGCGCATCGGGCTGGACTTCGAGTCCCTGACGACGGCCAACCCCCGGCTGGTGTACGGGTTGATCACCGGGTACGGCAACGAGGGGCCCGATGCCGACCGCCCCGCATACGACGTGGCTGCGTTCTGGGCGCGGGCGGGACTGGCCCACCTGTTGACCCGGCCCGGGGACACCCCGCCATTTCAGCGCGGCGGTATGGGAGACCATTCGGTAGGAATGACCCTGGCCGGGGCGGTGTGTGCCGCGCTCGTCGCCCGCACCCGCACGGGAGCCGGCCAGCTGGTCTCGACGTCGCTGTACCGCCAAGGTGCCTATACCGTGAGCTTCGACCTCACGACGTTTCTGATCAGCGGCCAGCCCATCGCGATCGGACAGCGCGAAACGATGGGCAACCCGTGCATGAACAACTACACCGCCGGGGACGGCCGCCGGTTCTGGCTGGTGGGGTTACAGGGTGATCGGCACTGGCCTGCGTTGTGCGCCGCCGTGGGACGGCCGGAGTGGATGCTCGACGAGCGGTACGCGACGGCCCGTGCCCGGGCAGTGAACGCGGCCGGCTTGATCGCCGAACTCGATGCCGTCTTCGCTGCCAAGTCGCTCGATGAGTGGGCCGAAGCCTTTGGCGCCCAACCGGAGCTGTTCTGGTCGCCCATCAACTCGATGGAAGACGTGGTGGCTGACGAGCAGTTTCACGCCGGCGGTGGAGTCGTGTACGTGCCCACCCCGGACGGCGCGAGCGTCCCGATGGTCGCCACGCCTGCCGACTTCTCCGCGACGCCCTGCGACGTGCGCGGGTGCGCACCCGCGCTGGGCGAGCACACCGAGGACGTACTTGCTGAGAGGCGCGCGAACCGCGCCCGCTAGCCGCATCGACCGTCAGCGTCTGGGGCAGCGTGGCGTGGTGGCGGGGCGAATTGCGTGACACATGCGGCATGTCGAAGCTGCGCGAGAAAGTCGGCGCTGTCGTCGCTGTGAACGAGGTACTGCGAAATCGCCACCCGCACCGCTGTCGCGGCCGACAGTCCGGAATCGTTTCCGGTGCACAATCGCTGCAGCCGCTCACGCATCAACGGAATGATCCGGGCGACCCGCCTGATCACCTGGTCGGGTTCGACGTCGACCGTCCGCAGGCCGGGATAGGACAACTGGTAGCGCACGATCACCTGCAGCGCGGCGTCGAGTTTCTGGGCGGCGGGCACTGCGGCGGTGGCCTCGGCGATGGCCCGCTCGTACAGACGGCGCTCCCACACCGCGAATTCGTCGAGCAGAACCTGCTTGTCGGCGAAATAGCGATACAGCGTGGGGCGGGACACCTGTGCCTCGGTCGCGACGTCCGACAGCGACAGCTTGGTGGTGCCGTTGCGTCCGAGCACCTCTGCGGTGGCGGCCAGGATCCGCTGGCGAGTCGAGCTGTGCTCGTCGGCGAGATCCGACATTCACACACTTTACAAAATTGGGCAGTAATGTCACGCTGTTTCGGTGCAGGTCCACCGGGAGCAGTCGTGAGGATCGACGTCGATCTGTCCCGATGTACGGGCCACGGCATCTGCGAGACGATCGCCGAAGACGTCTTCGAGGTCCAGGATGACGGGACCGTGGTCATCACCGGTGCCGAGCGTCCCGAATCCGACCGCGACCGGATGATCCGCGCGGTCACCCAGTGCCCGGCCGCTGCACTCCGGCTGCTCGACTGAACCGTGGCCGGCAGAGGGCAGCGGCAGTCGCCCTGAGGCGGAAGACGCTACGAGGACGGCGTTTTCGCGGATTCCTTTCTCGGCGGACGGGGGCGCACGAGCACTGACTGCTGGATTGCGCCCACCGGTCCGTTCTCGTCGAACAGCGTGCCCGACGTCATCCCGATGCCGTCGGGACCGTAGCTCGTCTCGGCGCGGATGCCGATCCACTCACCGTCGGGCACGCGGTGGATGTGCACGACCAGATCGGTGTTGAGGAAGGTCCACCTGCGGATGTCGAGCTTGGCGCCGATGCCGTTGGCGTCGTCGGCGACCGCGAACAGCCGCTCGAGCGCAGTCATCGTCTCACCCTTGACGAGATCGACCTCGGGGCGGATCCACGACTCACCCGGGCCCTGGTTCAGGGGCGTGGTGAGCCAGCGCCAATCCAGGCTGTGCACGTAGTTGCGCTCCCAGTCCTTTTTCATGTCTCGGCCGCGGGCTTGCGACAAGGGACGCAGCGGCTCCACCGAGGCCTGGGCGACGGCGGCCGTGTCCAGAGTCTGCAGTCGCCAGCCACTGGCCCGGGCGACCGGTCGGGGCGATCCGTCGGGCCCCGCCGCGAGCAGCTCGGCGCCGATCAATTCGATCTGCGTTCCGGGACGCTCGCGGGTGGCCCGCACCCACAGATCTCCGTCGGCCGGCACCGGGCCGAGCAGGTCGACCAGCACCCGGCTGAGCCGGGTGTCGTCGCGGGGGTCACACCGCTGCAGCGCGCGGACCAGCAGCGCGGACACCGGGGCTGCGTGCTGGATCGCCGCTGACCAGGTGGAGCGAACCAGATCGGTCGCCACGAAGTGCTCGCCGTAGCTGTCGGCGTCGTCGATCTTCACGTAATAGGAGTCGGACATGCGGGAATCGGGCATCGGGTCCTCAGCTGCACCTGGCGGCGGGCACGTCGACGGTCACCGCGTCCAAGCGGGCCAGCTTCGTGCCACGCAGCCGCTCCGGGTAGGCGTCGGTGGCGGACAGCAGGAACAGGGTGCGGCCATCGGGTCCGCCCAGCGCGCACGCGATGGCGGTGCGGTCGCCGATGTCGATGCGATCGCTGACCGAGTACCCGGCCCCGGTGGGTACGATCCGCTCGAAGCGGTGGGCGAGTGTCATCGCCGTCCACACCCCGCCCTTGTCGTCGACGCAGATGCCGTCCGGGGGGCCGGCCAACCCCTCGGCGAAAACCTCTCTGTCGAAGAGGCTTCCGTCGTCGTGGATGGTGAACGCGCAGAGTCTACGTGCCGTGGACTCGGCGACGATCAGCCTCGAATGGTCGCTGCTGATGGCCATGCCGTTGGGGAAGTCGAGATCGCGGGCCACGACGGTGGCGCGCCGGCCCGGTTCCCGGTCGGGGTCGATCCGCACGATCACCCCGCCCGACCGGGCCTGGGAGCCGACATAGGCGCAGCCGTAGCGGTCGATGACCATGTCGCCGAGCGGAGCCGGAGCCAGCTCCGTCACGTCGGCGACCACCGCGACCGTGTCGCCGTCGTAGCTCAGCACCTGCCGGTCCTCGGCGGACACGATCAGCAAGGTGCCGTCGGGCCGGAAGCCGAGCCCGGAGGGCGCATGTCCCGGCAACTCCAGGGTGCTCATCTCGCCGTGCAGCGTCACCGTATGCACGGCTTCACCGAGCATGTCCGAGAACCACACGAGTCCCTCGAACCACCGCGGACCCTCGCCGAAGCAGAACCCTGAGGCAAGCGGGGCGGGCTTCATCGCGACGGCTCCGACGTCGAGTAGGAGCCTACTTTACAAAACACCTCACAAGTGTCACGCTCGCTGGGTGCAGCTGTCAACCCGCCGTGGGACAGCCACGGGCGAAGGGACTCCTCCGATGGGGGTTGCGCCGTGGCCATGAAGACCTACCACCGCCACACCCTGCTCTACCTGCACGAGACCATCGACCTCGGGTCCGTCGGCAGCGAGCGCTTCGCCGCGGAGTTCGAGGACGTCTACCATCCGATGATGGGCGAACTCGGCGCCCGACTGTTCGCGCTGTGGGAAACCACCCCCTACAACGGGCATTGGCCACAGATCACCGTCATCTGGGAGATCGACGCGTTCGCCGACTACGCCCGCATCGGTCGTGCCCAGGCTCGCGGTGGCAGTCATGAGGCGGCAGCGGCAAGGTGGTCGATGTTCCTGCGCGACAGCGGTGCTCGCGGGGAGGGCCGAATCATGTACGCCGGGCGCAGCAACCGGACGCTGGCGCAGCTACAGGCCGACAACGTCACAGCGGGCCTGGTGATCCAGGAGATCATGCAGACCAAGCCGGGACGGCAGGACGACTACATCCGCGAACTGGAACGGCTCTACGTTCCCTGGTCGGAATCGACCGGCAAGAGGTGGCTGGGCTCGTTCATCACGACCTTTCGGTTCAACGAGGTCATCCACTACTGGGCGCTGGAAGGGGACTGGGACTGTTTCGAGAACCACTACCCGTCGTGGAAGGAGCATCCGCCCGCCGAGATCGTCACCTGGATGAGCGTCGCGCCCGCGCTGCGTGACGGGTGGGAGGACTCCATTCTGGCCGCGCTACCTCCGTCCCCGCTGCGATGACCGTGACGCAGACCTTCGGGGAGTACGACCCGTTCGACCCTGCGGTGATGGCCGACCCGATGCCCTACTATCGGCGGCTTCGTGACCACGATCCCGTTCACTACCTGCAGAAGTGGGACACCTACGCGCTGTCGCGGTTCGCCGACATCTGGAACGTGCTGGAAATCAACGACGGAACGTTCGTCGCCTCCGAGGGGACCCTGCCCGCCGCGACGGTGCTGGCCCGCCACAACGACGGGCCGGTGCCCGATCCGCCGTTGCACCCCATGCCGTTCCACGCGAATTTCGACGCGCCCATCTACGACGAGGTGCGCCGCTGTACCGCCGCACCGTTCCGCCCCAAGTCCGTCGGCAAGCTCGCCGAGCGGATCCGAGCACTGGCCAACGAACGCTTGGACGAGTTGCTGCCGCTCGGACGATTCGACCTGACCCAGGATTACGGCGGAATCGTCGCCGCCTCGGTGGTATGTGAACTGCTCGGGCTGCCCACCGAACTGGCCGCCGACGTTCTCGCCGCCGTCAATGCGGGAAGCCTGGCCCAGCCCGGCAGTGGAGTCGAGGTGGCGCAGGCGCGACCCGGTTATCTGGACTATCTGAGGCCGGTGGTGGCGGATCGGCGTGCGGCCACCGACACAGGCGCGTTGCCGATCGTGGACAACCTGCTGGCCTACCGGCTGCCCGACGGCTCGGGCCTGTCGGACACCGAAGCCGCCGTGCAGTTGCTCGGAGTGTTCATCGGGGGCACCGAAACCGTACCCAAGATCGTGGCGCACGGATTGTGGGAGTTGTCGGGGCACCCGGCCCAGTTGGCCACGGTGCGTGCAGACCTCGGTGCCAATGTGCCGGTCGCGCGCGAGGAGATGATTCGGTTCTGCGCCCCCGCGCAGTGGTTCGCCCGCACTCTGCGCAGGCCGTTCACGTTGCACGACATCACGATGCGGCCGGGTCAGCGGATCATCTCGCTGCTGGCCTCGGCGAGCCGGGACGAACGCGAATATCCCGATCCGGACAGCTTCATCTGGGACCGCCCGATCCCACGGCTGCTGGCGTTCGGGCGCGGCCAGCACTTCTGTCTGGGCGCGCACCTCGCGCGCCTGGAGATCACCATTCTGGTGACCGAATGGCTCAGGCGGGTATCCGATTTCGCCGTCGACGAGACGGCGGCGTCGCGACCACCTTCGAGCTTTCAATGGGGGTGGAACAGTGTCCCGGTCGAGGTCTGCTGACATGTGGTCGTACCGGTTGGTGGCGCCGTACACCTTCGAACGCTCCGAGGTGCTGCCCCGCTCGCCGGAATCCCTGGGCGACAGACAGGTGCTCCTGCGTTTTCTGGCCGCCGGCATCTGCGGCAGTGACCTTCCCGGATTTCGGGGCACGCAAGGAAGAGTCCCGGGGGACACCGGCCGATGCGCCGCCGAGAAAGAGGGCTTCCCGATCCACGAGGTGGTCGGTGAGGTGCTGGCCAGCCGCCACCCCGAGCATCACGCCGGGGACCGGGTGGTCGGCTGGGCCTCGGGGTTCGACGGGCTGATGGAACAGGTCGTCGCCGACGGCGACGGACTGACATCCTACGACCGGGCTCTGCGCCCCGAACACGCCGTCGCCCTGCAGCCTTTGGCCTGTGTGCTCTATGCCGTCGAACAGTTGCCCGACCTGACCGGGCGGCACGTGGCGGTCCTCGGTCAGGGATCGATCGGGCTGCTGTTCTCCTACGTCGCCAAGGTGGCGGGTGCGGCACAGGTCACCGGCGTCGATCCGGTCGACCGCACCGACATCGGCCCGGTCTTCGGCGTGGACACCGTGGTGCGCGCACCCAGCGACCGGTGGGTGTGTCACCTGCCGGCGCACGCCAAACCCGACGTCGTCATCGAAGCGGTGGGCCATCAGGTCGCGACTCTGTCGCATGCGATCGAGGCCGCCGCACCCGGCGGCACCGTCTTCTATTTCGGTGTCCCCGACGACGACTGCTACCCGGTGAGCATGCGCACCATGTTGCGCAACAACCTCACGCTGAAGTCCGGGGTGACGTGGGAACGCCGACGAATGCTGCGCAAGGCCGACGAGTTCGTGCGGGCACACCCCGGGCTGCTGGAAAGCTATGTCACCCACACGTTCGGTATCGACCAGGTGCAGGCTGCTTTCGACCTGGCCTGCCGCCCGGTCCCCGGCCGGGCCAAGATCGCGATCGTGGCCTGACATGGCCGAGACGAGCCCACTGGCCGCCGCACTCGCCGCCAACCGCCAGGTGTGGGGTGGCTGGGTGGTAGGTCCCACCGCCGCCGGCCCACAGACATTCGCCCAGACCGGCTACGACTACGTCGGATTCGACATCCAGCACGGTTACCTCAGCGACGCCGACGTGGCTGTCCTGCTGCGCGGCCTCGAACACGTCGGCATCGGCACCGTGGTGCGGATGGCTTCACCGGCGGCCGCACCGATCGGGCGGGTGCTCGACGCGGGCGCCGATGGGGTGATCGTCCCGATGGTCGAAAATGCCCGGCAGGCCGCCGAGGCAGTGGCCGCCACCCGGTACGCCCCCGGGGGTGTGCGCAGCTTCGGCCCGCTGCGTGCCGATCTCGGCGTCGACCCGGCCGCGCTGCAGGCGAGGGTGTCGGTGTTCGCGATGGTCGAGACCGCGGCCGGCGCCGCCGCCATCGACGAGATCTGTGCGGTCGATGGTCTGACCGGCATTTACATCGGACCCGCGGACCTGGCGATCTCACAGGGTCACGCGCCGAACGAGGCCTGGGACAAACCACAGGTCCGGGACACCATGATGGCCATCCATGACACCGCCACCGCAGCGGGTCTGATCAGCGGCGTACACGCCGGTAGCGGCACCTTCGGAAAACGGCTGGCGGAACAAGGCTTCCGCATGATCACCCTGGCTTCGGAGTCGCAGGCGCTGCGCCGCGGAGCCGCCGCCCATCTGGCCGAGGCCACCGACCGGACACCGGAGCACAACTCCGGAAACGCCTATCAGTAGAGGTAGCGAGGTGAACATGGCAGATCGTCGTGTCGCGCTGGTCACCGGAGCGGCCCGCGGTCAAGGCGCCGCGATCACGGCCAGGTTGGTGGCCGACGGCTTCTGCGTGGCCGCCTGCGATCGACTCGTCGACGGGGTGAGGGCCACCGCGGACGCACTGGACTCGCGCAGGACGTTGGCCGTGCCGCTGGACGTCACCTCAGCCGAGCAGTGGCAGACGGCGGTGGCCACCACCGTGGCACGGTTCGGTGCGTTGACCACGTTGGTGAACAACGCCGGTGTATTGCACCGCGCCTCGCTCGGCGAGGAGACCCCGGCCGCATTCGAAGGAAGCTGGCGGGTCAACTGTCTGGGTCCGTTCCTGGGAATCCAGGCTGCGCTGCCGCATCTGCGCGAGGCCGACGGCGCCTCCATCGTCAACACCTGCAGCACCGGAGCGATCCGGCCGTTTCCCCACCACAGCGCCTACGGATCGTCGAAGTGGGCCCTGCGGGGCCTCACACAGGTCGCCGCCGTCGAACTCGCTGCGGCGGGTATCCGCGTCAACGCTGTCTTCCCGGGCCCGGTGGACACTCCCATGCTGGATGACGCCACCCAAGCCCGGCTGGCTGCGCACGCCCTGATGGGCCGTATCGGCCGCCCTGTGGAAATCGCCGATGCGGTCGCCTTCCTGGTCTCCGAGCACGCCTCGTTCATCACCGGATCCGAACTCACCGTCGACGGTGGGCAGAGCCTGCAGATTGGATGACGACCGCATGGCGAAGAACCTGTCGATAGGCATCATCGGAGCCGGTCCCGGGGGCCTGGCGCTGGGAATCTTTCTGCGTAAGGCCGGTTTCGACGACTTCACCATCTTCGACCGCGAAGACGGCGTCGGCGGAACGTGGCGCATCAACACCTACCCGGGCCTGGCCTGCGACGTGAAATCGCACCTGTACTCGTACTCGTTCGACCTCAACCCACAGTGGTCGCGCCTGTGGTCCGGGCAAGCGGAGATCCTGCAGTACTTCGAGCGGTGCGCGCACCGTCACCGGTTGGCCGACCATCTGGTGCTGAACACCGAGATCGTGTCTGCACGCTGGGAGCCAGAGCACCAGACCTGGCGGCTGCAGACGTCGACCGGTGACGAGCACACCTTCGACGTCGTCGTCTCGGCGGTCGGGATGTTCACCCAGCCGGTGATGCCCGACCTGGCGGAGGAAGAACCGTTCACCGGCACCGTCATGCACACCGCCCGCTGGGATCACTCGGTCGACCTGCGCGGAGCCAGGGTCGCGGTCCTGGGCACGGGATCGACCGCGGCGCAACTGGTGCCCGAGGTCGCCAGACAGGCAGCCCAGGTCTACTCGGTCCAGCGGTCACCGACATGGGTGCTGCCCAAACCGGACCGGGCTTACACCGAGCGGGAGAAGTGGCTGTTCACGCACGTCCCGCTGGCGAAGAAGATCTACCGCACCCGCTTGTGGTTACGCAGCGAATCCAACATCGCTGTCATCGAGAACGGCAGCGACAAGACCCAGGAGTTCCGGAGTCTCGCCCTGCGCGCACTGGAAACTGCCGTCGCCGATGAGGACCTGCGGCGTCGGTTGACCCCGCAGCACCCGTTCGGCTGCAAGCGTCTCGTGTTCGCCACCGACTACCTCCAGACGCTCGCCCAACCCCACGTCCGGGTCGTCTCCAGTCCCGCCCGCGCCCTGCGTGCGAGATCGCTGGTGACCGAGGACGGTACCGAA
>CAXEZH010000202.1:0-6006 GCA_964000695.1 uncultured Mycolicibacterium sp.
CGTGCGGCTTCCCCTCGGCGGGAGCGTCTTTGCGGTGATCGTGGGCGCGGCCGACGTTGACCTCGACATCGTCGATGGAGGCGCTCGCCCCGTCGGGAAGTCGCAGTTCGAGCCCACCGAACACCAGATCCAACTCGATCACCACGATGGGACCGGCGAACCGGGCGCGGGTGAGGTCGAGGTCGACCGAACCCATCCGGCGGTGCAGCGCCAGCCGGGTCGGCACGATCCACTCACCCTGGCGGGTAAGCGAACCCAGCACGCCGCGCAACTCGACGCGATCGGCGGCCGACGTGACGATCGCCCCCGGTCCGGGCAGGTCCCCGACCAGGGCGTCCAACTCCGAACGCAGCCGGGCCCGTGACACCAGCGCCGAGCGTTCCTCGAACTCGTCGATGTCGATGAGTCCGAGGGCCACCGCGTTGTGCAGTCGGCGCAGCGTGCCGTTGCGGTCGGCGTCGGAGATCCTCATCTCGACCGCGTCCGCCGACGCGCGCACCAACGACGCGTCGGCGACGCGGTGGGTTCTGCCGTGGTTGATGTCGGTCATGACCCTTCCACGGTACCGCCGTCAGGCCAGGAAATCGGGCGGAAGGGCGTCGAGCATGCCCTTGAGCATGCGCACCGCGTACTCCGAGCTGCCACCGCCGACGATCAACGCCGAGAACGCCATGTCCCCGCGATAACCCGTGAACCACGAGTGCGAGCCGCCGGCGAACTCCGCTTCACCGGTCTTCCCGCGCACGTCACCGGCACCCTGAAGATCTTCGGCGGTCCCATTGGTCACCACCAGCCGCATCATCGGTCGCAGGCTTTCCACGACCTCGGCCGGAATCTGCGCCCGGTCCCCGGTGATCTCGGTCTCCCGACCGTCGATGAGCTTGGGCACTGGGGTGTGCCCGGCCGCCACCGTGGCCGCCGCCAGCGCCATCCCGAACGGGCTGGCCACCACTTTGCCCTGACCGAAACCGTCCTCGGTGCGCTCGGTGAGATTCACCGTGGGGGGCACCGACCCGCTGACCGTGGGAAGCCCGGCGATGCGGTAGTCGGGTCCGATGCCGTACTGCGCGGCGGCCTGAGTGAGCCCGCGCGGCGGCATCCGGCTGGCCAGTTCGGCGAACGTGGTGTTGCAGGAACTGGCGAAGGCCCGCGACATCGGCACGGTGCCGAGGTCGAAGCCGCCGTAGTTGGGCACGCTGCGGTGGCCGATGTCCATCCGCCCGGGACATCCCAGCAGCGTGTTGGGGGTCGCCATATCGCGCTCGATGGCCGCACCCGCGGTGACGATCTTGAACGTCGACCCCGGTGGGTAGAGGCCCATCGTGGCGATCGGGCCCTCCCGGTCGGCGGCCTCGTTCTGCGCCACGGCCAGGATCTCGCCGGTGGAGGGTCGGATCACGACGATCATCGCCTGCTTGCCGGTGATGTCGACGGCGTTCTGCGCCGCCTCCTGCACCGACCGGTCCAGGCTGATACTGACCGACGGCGCCGGGTCGCCGCGCACCTCGTGCAGCACGTCGACATCGGCGCCGTTCTGGTTGACCGTGACGACGCGCCATCCCGGCGTCCCGTCTAGGTCGTCGGCCACCGTCTTCTTGATCTCGTTGATCAAGGTGGGCGCGAAGTCCTCGTCGGTGGGCACCATTTCGGGCTGCGGGGTGATGACCACCCCGGGCAGCGCGGACAGGGCACCGACGACCTCGTCGTGGTCGGCCTTGCGCAGCGTGATCAGGCTCAGCGGCCCCTTGATCGAGCTGGACTGCTCGGCCAGGCGCTGGGCATCGAGGGTGTTGTCGAACCGGCGCAGCACATCGGCGACGACGCGGGCGGTGGGCATCAGCGCGCCGCCGGCCTGCTGGGCGTCCAGCGCGAAGTGGTAGCGGTATCCGGGCACCAACACGTTCGTGCCGCTGCGCTCGTGCACCGAGGCACGCGGTGGATCGTCGGCGCGCAGGGCGAATGTCTGGTTCTCGCCCAGCCGCGGGTGGATGTCGGTGGCGCTCCAACGCACCTGCCACCGTCCGTCGTCCCGGATCATGTTCAGCTGGCCCTCGTAGCTCCAGGTCCGGTCCTTGGGTAGGTGCCAGGTGTAGCGGTAGGCGATGCTGCCGGTGTCCTCGGCGTACTTGGAGCTCAGGATCTGGGCGTCCAAGCCGGTGGCCTGCAGACCGGCCCATGCCTCGTTGAGCGCGGCGCGGGCGAGTTCGGGCCGGTCGGCGTAGGCGCTGGCCGACGAGGTGTCCCCCTCGGCCAGGGCGAGGAAGAACCGTTCGGCGACCGGTTCGGGCCCGTCGGGGCGCGGGGTGCACGCACTGAGCGCGGCCACGGTCGCGACGACGGACATCAGCGCCACAGCGCGTGTTACGGATGAGATCAATGTGGCCATTGAGACGAATGTTAAGAAATAACGATCCGGTTTCGGCGCAGGCACGCCGAGACACACCCCGGGGGTCTGCGATCCCGCCCGCGCGCCGGGCCTATGCGCCCCTGCCACCGCCCGTCGCTCCTGGCCCATCGCCCGACGCCCGTGCCCGTCGCCCGTGCCCGTCGCCCTGGGCGCGTCGCCCGTCGCTCGTCGCCCTGGGTCAGCAGCCGGCGACCCGCGAAAGTACGGTTTCTGACGAATATCGGCCAATTTCCGTCAGAAACCGTACGCTCGCGCCCGCCCTCCGGGCCCGCTATGCGCCCGCGGCCGGCATCCGCCCTCCGGGCCCGCTATGCGCCCGCGGCGACCGCCCGCACCACCAGCGGCACAGCCGGAAAATACGCCGCCATCTCCGACCGGGACGCGCGCAGCGCGGCGGTGCCATAGCCCTGCTTGCGATGCGCGGGGTGAATCCAGATCCGGACGTCGACCTCGCCGTCGGCGAGTTCACCGAACACCATCCCGACTTTGGTCGAACCGACCTCGGCCACCAGCCAGGCAGCCTCCTCGGCCGCGAAACGCGCCAGTGCGCCCCGGATTTCGTCGCCGAGGTCGCCGGCCGGGACCTGTGTGCCGTCCCCCGCGAGGCGGATGTCCTCGGTGCGGGCCGCGAAGATGTCGCGGTCCTCCTCCGCGGTGAACGGCCGCAACATCAGTCGCCGGGCCCGCCCGCCGGGCGGCTCAGGCGGGGTGAAAATCGCCGACTGACTGCTCAGGTCCTGCAATTCAGCGGCGATGCGGCTGCGCGACACCTTGGTGAGCCGATCGAACGACAACCTCAGCACAGCTTCGGCCGCCAGAGCGGAGGTGTCGAGCAGATCTGCGATGGCGTCGATCGCGGCGTCGTAGTCCTCCGAGGCGACCACTGCGTCGAGGATCTCGTGGCGACGGTCCAGCGCGCGCACCAGGGCATCGGCGACGGCTCTGCGCTCAGCGCCGGCCTCGCGCCCGGCCATGTCCTCGGTCATGGACAGCAAGCGTACGTGTCACGCCGTGCGCCAAGGTCGGTCCAGCACGATCAATCCATCAACACAGTCGGCATGCTCGCGACGTTACGGCCGAACGTCAATCCAGAACGTCGATCCAGCAGCGTCAGCCCAACAGCGTCAATCCAGCAGAGTCAGTCCAGCAGCACTGTCGCGAACGAGCCGATCTCCGCGAATCCGATGCGTGCATAAGTCGCCCGCGCCACGGTGTTGAAGCTGTTGACGTACAGGCTGGCGATGCGCCCACCGGCGACCACGGCCGCGGCCAGTGCGGCGGTCCCCGCGGTACCCAGGCCGCGGCCCCGCCGGTCCGGGTGCACCCAGACTCCCTGGATCTGGCCCACCGCCGGTGACTGCGAACCGACCTCCGCCTTGAACACCACCTGCCCACGCTCGAAGCGCGCCCAGGCCCGTCCCGCGGCGATCAGCGAGGCGACCCGTCGGCGGTAACCGCGACCACCGTCGCCCAGGCGGGGATCGATGCCGACCTCACCGATGAACATGTCGACGGCGGCGACGAGGTAGGCGTCGAGTTCCTCCATCCGCACCGGCCGCACTGCGGGGTCGATCGCGCAGGCGGGGGCGGTGTTCAGCGCCATCAGGGGTTGATGGGACCGCACATCGCGCGCAGGGCCCCACACCTGTTCGAGTCGCTGCCACATCGGCAGCACCAGCTCTGCGCGCCCGACCAGCGACGAGCACCGGCGCGGACTGCTCATGGCCTTGTCGGCGAACGCGTTGAGATCACTCAGCGCGCCCCGCAGCGGAATCAGATTGGCGCCGGCGTAACACAGCGACTCGTTGACCCGGCGCCGCGTCCAGAGTTCCCCGCCGATGGCCGACGGCTCGATGCCGTGCTCGGCGACGCGGGAGGCGACCATGCATGCAGCCACGGGGTCGGAGTCGAGAACGTCGCGGACCGCGATGATGTCGCGCGCCACCGACACCCTTCGCTCGTCGACGAGACGGAAAAGCGGAGGAGCCGACATCTGGACTCTTTCTGCGACAGATCCTGAGCAGCCGACCCGCACGCCCGGGGGCCTGTGGTCTAGCTTACGGTCACAACCGGTGAACCGCTGGCATCCTCCAAACCGCGTTCTTCCGCGATTCGCAGCGCCTCTTCGATCAACGTCTCCACGATCTGCGCCTCCGGAACCGTCTTGATGACCTCACCCTTGACGAAGATCTGACCTTTGCCGTTGCCCGAGGCCACACCGAGGTCGGCTTCCCGAGCCTCGCCCGGACCGTTGACGACGCAACCCATCACCGCGACCCGCAGCGGCACCTCCATGCCCTCGAGGCCGGCGGTGACCTCGTTGGCGAGGGTATAGACGTCGACCTGGGCCCGCCCGCACGACGGGCAGGAGACGATCTCCAGGGACCGGGGCCGCAGGTTCAGCGATTCCAGGATCTGGATGCCCACCTTTACCTCTTCGGCCGGCGGCGCGGACAACGAAACCCGGATGGTGTCACCGATGCCCCGGGACAGCAGAGCACCGAACGCGACCGCCGACTTGATCGTGCCCTGGAAGGCCGGGCCCGCCTCGGTCACGCCGAGGTGCAGCGGATAGTCGCACTGCTCGGCGAGCTGCTCGTAGGCCGCGACCATCACGACGGGGTCGTTGTGCTTGACGCTGATCTTGATATCGCCGAAGCCGTGCTCCTCGAACAGTGACGCCTCCCAGAGCGCCGACTCGACGAGCGCCTCGGGGGTGGCCTTGCCGTACTTCTCCATGAAGCGCTTGTCCAACGATCCGGCGTTGACGCCGATGCGGATCGGGATACCGGCGGACGCCGCCGCCTTGGCGACTTCCTTGACCCGGCCGTCGAATTCCTTGATGTTGCCCGGGTTGACCCGCACCGCGGCGCAACCGGCGTCGATCGCGGCGAAGATGTACTTCGGCTGGAAGTGGATGTCGGCGATCACGGGGATCTGCGACTTCTTGGCAATCGTCGGAAGCGCGTCGGCGTCCTCCTGGCGCGGGCACGCCACGCGGACGATGTCGCAACCCGACGCGGTCAGCTCGGCGATCTGCTGCAGCGTCGAGTTGATGTCGTGAGTCTTGGTGGTGCACATCGACTGCACCGAGATGGGGTGCTCGCTGCCGACCCCGACATCGCGGACCATCAGCTGACGGGTGGTGCGACGGGGGGCCAAAACAGTGGCCGGCGGGGCCGGCATGCCCAGACCTATGGAGGTCATCGTTCTCCTATTGGAAGGGTCTGATCGGGTTGACGAAGTCGGCGGTGACCGTCAACAACATGTATCCGGCCACCACCACCAGGACGACGTAGGTGGCCGGCATCAACTTCAGATAGTTCACCGGGGCGGCGGCCACCATGCCACGCGCGGACCGGAACAGGTTGCGCAGCTTCTCGAACACCGCGATCGCGATGTGGCCGCCGTCGAACGGCAGCAGCGGGATCAGGTTCACCGCACCCAGCACAAAGTTCAGCTGTGCCAGGAAGAACCAGAACGCCACCCACAATCCCTGATCGACGGTGTCACCGCCGATGATGCTGGCGCCGACGACGCTGATCGGGGTTTCGGGATCACGTTCGCCACCGCCGATGGAATCGACGAGCGCGCCGACC
>CAXEZH010000203.1:0-7184 GCA_964000695.1 uncultured Mycolicibacterium sp.
GCCGGTGGAGCGGGCCCACACCTGGGTGGGGGTGGCAGGCACGATGACGACGCTGGCCGCGTTGGCGCTGAAGATGACCACCTATGACTCCGACGCCATTCACCTGGCGCGGGTGGGGTTGAACGAGCTACTGCCGGTGTGTGAGGAACTGTTGGTGATGACCCGTCAGCAGCGTGCCGCCCTGGGGCCGATGCACGAGGGCCGTGTCGACGTCATCGGCGGCGGGGCGATCGTCGTGCAGGAGCTCGCCGCGGCGCTGCAGGAGCGGGCCGGTATCGACGAGTTGGTGGTCAGCGAGCACGACATCCTCGACGGCATCGCTCTTTCAATAGGCTGAGCTCTTTCAATAGGCTGAGCTCCGTCGAGAGGTCGAGCTCTGTCGAGAGCGCCCCGCTAGCGCCGCCGCCTCGCGAGCGTACGCATTCTGATGGAAATCGCCGGATTTCCGTCAGAAACCGTACTTTCGGTGCATGGGCCGGCCCCAGCCGCGGCGCGGGGCCCGAGCCCGAGCGCGACTTGACTCCGGGCGCAGTTAGGTGGCCGCGCCGGGCGCAGGTCAGGCGGCCGCGCCGAGGCGCGGACGGCGCCGGATCCGCCGCTTCGTCGGGTCGCGCTGGCCTCCGAGGGTGACGGCCAGCAACAGCATCACCGCGCCGATACCGAGGTGCAGCCAGTTGTCGGCGCCGTTGAGGGGGACGACATGGGCGTCGCTACCCCGCTCGACCAGCAGCCCGTAGAGCCACAGGCCCAGGTAGAGCACCCCGCCGAGGAGCAGATATGCCCGCGCACCCGAATACGACCGGGCCATCGCGAACCCGAGACCGCCGAGCACCAGATGAAACACGTTCACCAGCACCGACACCACGAACACGCCGAACAGCATTGCGCCCGAATGCTGCCCGGCCCAAGCGAGCTCGCCGACATTCGCGGTGGCGCCCGGGATGAAGCCGAGCAGCCCGATCGACATCAACGCCGCCGCGACGATCAGGGCCGCGCCCTGCACCGCCATGTACTTGGGTTGTGACGCCACGAGCCACCCTCCCTCCCACGTCGACGAAATTGACGATCGTGTGGAAGAGGTACCCATCCTCACGCCGCGGATAACACCTGCGGCGCAACTGGTCAGGAGCGCAGGATGGGGGCGAGGGTGTCCAGGACGCCGGGGTCCTCGATCGTCGACGGCACCGGTTCGTCCCGGCCGGCGGCGATCCCGCGCAGTGTCTTGCGCAGGATCTTGCCCGAGCGGGTCTTCGGCAGCGCCGGGACGACATCGACCAACCGGAACGCCGCGACGGCACCGATCTCGTCACGCACCAGCCGAACCAGCTCCTCAGCCAGCCCGTCGGTGGACGCGCCGGACTTGACGACCACCAACCCGCGGGGCGCCTGGCCCTTGATCTCGTCGGGCACGCCGATCACCGCGCACTCGGCCACCGCCGGGTGGGTGGCGAGCACCTCCTCGATCGCGCCGGTGGACATGCGGTGCCCGGCGACGTTGATGACGTCGTCGATGCGGCCCATGACGAACAGGTAGCCGTCCTCGTCGTAGCGGCCGCCGTCACCGGTCAGGTAGTAGCCGGGGTGTTCGGACAGATAGGACGCCTCGTAGCGCGCCTCGGCGTTCCACAGCGTCGGCAGGGTGCCCGGTGGCAGCGGCAGCCGGATACAGATCGCGCCTTCTTCACCCGCTTCGCAGCGGTTGCCGTCGTCGTGCAGCACATGGATGTCGTAGCCGGGCATCGGCACGGTCGGCGAGCCGGCCTTGATCGGAAGTGCTTCGGCGCCCATCGGATTGGCGGCGATGGCCCACCCCGTCTCGGTCTGCCACCAGTGGTCGATCACCGGGATGCCGAGGTTGTCGGTGGCCCAGTGGTAGGTGTCGGGATCCAGGCGTTCGCCGGCCAGGAACAGATATTTCATCCCCGACAGGTCGTAGTCGGCCAGGTATTTGGCTTCGGGGTCTTCCTTGCGAATCGCGCGGATCGCGGTCGGGGCGGTGAACAACGCCTTCACGCCGTGCTCGGAGGCGACGCGCCAGAACGCGCCCGGATCGGGGGTTCCGACCGGTTTCCCCTCGTAGAGCACGGTGGTGGCGCCCAGGAGCAGTGGTGCGTAGACGATGTAGGAGTGGCCGACGACCCAGCCCACGTCAGACGCGGCCCAGAACACATCGCCGGGGGCGATGTCGTAGATGTGGCGCATGCTCCACAGCAGCGCTACTGCGTGGCCGCCGTTGTCACGGACGATGCCCTTGGGCTTGCCGGTGGTGCCCGAGGTGTAGAGCACATACAGCGGGTCGGTCGCGGCGACGGGCACCGGGTCCACAGGCTGCGCCGAAGCCATCACGTCGGCCCACTCAACGTCGCGGCCCTCGATCAGATCGCAGCGGTGCCGATCACGTTGCACCACAACGCAATGTGTCGGGGGGTGTTCCACTGCGGCGATCGCCGCGTCGAGCATCGGCTTGTACTCGACCACGCGGGTGGGTTCGATGCCGCAGGAGGCGGACACGATCACCGTCGGGCGCACGTCGTCGATGCGCACCGCCAGTTCGTGTGGGGCGAAGCCGCCGAACACCACCGAGTGCACCGCGCCCAGCCGCGCGCACGCGAGCATCGCGACGACGGCCTCGGGGATCATCGGCATGTAGATGACGACCCGGTCGCCCTTGCCGACGCCCAGGCCGCGCAGCGCGCCGGCGAAGCGGGCGGTCTCGTCGAGCAGCTCGGCGTAGGTGTAGACGCGCTTGGTGTCGGTGACGGCGGAGTCGTAGATCAGCGCCGGCTGCTCGGCGCGCCCGCTGTCGACATGGCGGTCCAGCGCGTTGGCACAGGTGTTGAGCTCGGCGTCGGGGAACCAGCGGTAGAACGGAGGGTTGCTGTCGTCGAGGATGCGCTGCGGTTCCCGGGTCCAGGTGACGGCCGTGGCGGCGTCGGCCCAGAAGCCGGCGGGGTCGGTGATGCTGGCGTCGAACAGGTCGCGGTACCCGGGCATATCGGCACCGTAGCGCGTTGCCGATAGTCTTCGGGTCATGACGAGCCAACCCCCATCCATTCGGGCAGTACGCCGGCGCTTCGTGGAGGCGCGTGGGGTGCGATTCCACGTCTCGGAGGCCGGTCCGGAAGACGGCCGTCCGGTGCTGGCGCTGCACGGCTGGCCGCAGCATCACTACGTGTACCGGGATTTGCTGGCCGACCCGCCGCCCGGGCTGCGGATCATCGCTCCCGACCTGCCGGGATACGGTTGGTCTGGGCCGGCTCCGCACAAGTGGGCCAAGGAGGACGTGGTCAGTGACCTGGTGGCGTTGATGGACGCCCTCGGTCTGGAGCATGTGT
This sequence comes from uncultured Mycolicibacterium sp., assembly GCA_964000695.1. Taxonomy (GTDB): domain Bacteria; phylum Actinomycetota; class Actinomycetes; order Mycobacteriales; family Mycobacteriaceae; genus Mycobacterium. Next base: position 3,336 of record CAXEZH010000203.1, read on the forward strand.
TGCTGGTCGGGCATGACTGGGGCGGCTTCCTGGGGCACCTGCTCACGCTGCGGGTGCCGGAGCGCATCGACGGCTACCTGGCATTGAACATCGCGCACCCGTGGGTGCCGCCGAAGGTGATGGCGCGGCACGCGTGGCGGTTCCTGATGTATCAGCCGCTGATCGCGATCGCCGGGGTGCCGGTGCAGCGCCACACCGCGTTCCTGGACCGCGTCTACCGGAAGGTGTCCGAGGTCGACGCGGAGACGGCGCGGGTGTACTCCGAGCGGTTCCGCGACCCGGTGGTGGCGCGCACCGCCCGCGACACGTACCGCACGTTCCTGTTCCGGGAGATTCCGAGGTTGACCCGATCCGGTGAACGGCGACGCTCGACGGTCCCGACTCGGGTGCTGTTCGGCAGGAATGACGCCGCGATCGCGCCCGAACTGGCGGCGGCGGAGACCGCCCGCGCCGACGACTACACCCTGGAGTTGATCGACGGTGGGCACTTCATCGTCGACGAGCGCCCGGATCTTGTGCGCGACCGGCTGATCAAGCTGGCCGCCGAGGTGCCGGCGAGCTAGGGGCCGCGGCGACCGGCAGCGCCTGATGGCCACCAACGACCGTTTCCGCCATCCCGGGCTGGTGATCGCGGGGTCGTTTCTCGCCGCCATCGCGCTGGGCACGGTGCTGTTGTCGCTGCCGGTGGCGACAGAAGCCGGCGAGCGGGCGACCGTGATGGAGGCGCTGTTCACGTCGACCTCGGCGGTCTGTGTCACCGGGTTGGTCGTCGTCGACACCGCCACCTACTGGTCGACGTTCGGCGAGGTCGTCATCCTGGTGCTGATTCAGCTCGGTGGGTTGGGGATCATGACGGTCGCCTCGCTGACGCTGGTGCTGCTGTCCCGCCGGCTGGGTCTGCGCGCCCGGCTGATCGCCGCCGCGCAGACCCGCGCGTTGACGGTGCGTGACATCGGCCGGGTCGTCCGCAATGTCACCATTTTCGCCATCGCCTGCGAGATCGTGGTGGCGGCGATCCTGACGGTCCGATTCCTGCGAACAACCGACATGGGGTTCGGAGATGCACTGTACTACGGTGTCTTTCACGCGATCTCGGCGTTCAACAACGCCGGTTTCGGCTTGTATGCGGACAGCCTGACCCGCTTCGTCGGGGATGCGTGGATCATGCTGACGGTCGCGGGCGCGGTGATTGTCGGCGGTCTGGGATTCCCGGTGATCTTCGAACTGGCCAAGACGTGGCGCAAACCGAAGTCCTGGTCGGTGACCACGCGCGTCACTGTGTGGGTGACGGTGGTGTTGCTGGTCGTCGGGACGATCGCGCTGGCGTTCGTCGAACACGACAATCCGGACACGCTGGGGGCGTTGCCGCCCAACACCCGGTTGTTGGCCGCTTTCTTCTCCTCGGTGATGCCCCGCACGGCCGGCTTCAACGCCATCGACATCGGCGCAATGACGCCCGAGGGCCTGTTCTTCACCGACTTCCTGATGTTCATCGGCGGAGGCACCGCCGGGACGGCCGGGGGGATCAAGGTGACGACGTTCGGGCTGCTGGCCGTGGTGGTCTGGGCAGAATTACGGGGCGAGGATCGGGTGAATGTCGGTCCGCGGCAGATCCCGCCGGACAATCAGCGTCAGGCGCTGGCGGTCGTGCTGGTGTCGGTGTTGCTGGTCGCGGTGTCGGCCTTCGTGCTGTTGGCGGAGACATCGCTGGCGTTCGAAGAAGTTCTGTTCGAAGTGGTCTCGGCGTTCGGAACGGTGGGCTTGTCGACAGGCATCACCGCCGATCTGCCTGGGCCCGGCCAGCTGCTGCTGGTCGTTCTGATGTTCGTGGGCCGGATCGGCCCGATCACGTTGGCCTCGGCGCTGGCACTGCGGCAACGCGGCCGTCGTTATGAGCTTCCGATGGAAAGGATCAATGTTGGCTGACGTCGATAACGAACCGGTCGTGGTGATCGGGTTGGGGCGCTTCGGAAGTGCGATCGCGCTGGAGTTGACGCGTCGCGGTATCGAGGTGCTGGCCATCGATCAGTCGACCAAGCTGGTGCAGAGTTTGGCCGGTCATCTCACGCGGGTGGTCGCCGCCGACTGCACCGATCTCGACACGCTGCGCGAACTCGGCGTCGACGAGTTCTATCGCGCCGTGGTCGCCGTCGGCACGGACATCGAGGCCAGCATCCTGATCACCTCGATGCTGGTGGAGATGGAGGTCGAGGACATCTGGGCCAAGGCGGTCAGCGACCATCACGGCAGAATCCTCGAGCGCATGGGCGCCGGGCACGTCGTCTACCCGGAACGCGAGGCCGGGCAGCGGGTCGCGCATCTGGTCTCCGGGCAGCTTCTGGACTACATGCAGGTGGACGAGGATTTCGCGATCGCCAAGGTGCGTCCGCCGCATCCCTTCGTCGGTACCCCGCTCAGCGAGACCCGGCTGCGGTCCAAATATGACGTCACCGTCGTGGCGGTGAAGAACAAGGGCGGCGAGTTCACTTACGCGACTGCGGAGACCGAGCTGGCCTATGACGATCTGATCCTGATCAGCGGTCGCGTCGCCGACATCGATCGAGTCGTCGGGCTCAGTTAGGTGCTCGGTGTGTGGGCTATCGTGGCTGCCGTCGAAGCCGCGATCGTTCGCCCCGGTGCCGGGCATGTCGCTCCCAGATCGGAAACAGCGCCGAGGTGATCAGCACCGCGATGAGAAACACGAGAGTGGCGTAGTCGTGCCATGTCTCCAAGCCGTACTTCTCCATCGTTTCCTCCCGTCTGCGGCGCACCGGCTGGGCGTCCCCGTCTTTGCGGTCCTGGTTCCGAGGGTGCCCGCTGATCGCGCTGGACAAGGCGTTCTTAGCGGTTTCTTGACACCGGACCCGGCGACCTTTGCGCGGTGTTGACGCGCCGTGTTCCTGTGGTCACCGCCGGTCCAGCGCCAGGTTCAGGCACAGGACGTTGACCGCCGGCTCGCCCAGGACCCCCAGGCCGCGCCGCTCGGTGCACCCGTCGACGATGTCGGCGACGGTGTCGGAGGGCAGGTCTCGTTCCGCGGCCACCCGTGGGGCTTGCAGGCGGGCGTTGGCGACGGAGATGGCCGGATCCAGCCCCGATCCGGACCCGGTGACCGCGTCGACGGGCACCAGGGTCTGCGCAGTCAGGTTGTTGTCGGCGCGGTAGCGCTCTACCCGCTGTGACACCTCGTCGAGGAACGCGTCGTTCGTGGGGCCGAGATTGGATCCCGAACTCGCGGCGCCGTCGTACCCGTCCCCGGCTGACGACGGTCGAGGATGGAAGTACCGGGGCGTGGTGAACTGTTGCCCGATCTGGGCGGAACCGACGACGGCGCCGTCCCGTTCGATCAGTGAGCCGTCGGCCTTGGCAGGCCAGAGCAGTTGCCCGACTCCGGTGACGAGAAGTGGATACGCAACCCCGGTCAGTGCGGTGAACAGGGCCAGCATGACGACGGCGGGCAGCAGTTGACGACGCATCAGGACACTCCCAGGGCCACGATCAGCAGATCGATGAGTTTGATACCGAGGAACGGGACGACGAGCCCGCCCAGCCCGTAGATGGCGAGGTTGCGGCGCAGCAGCGCCGACGCGTTGTCGGCGCGAAACCGTACGCCGCGCAGTGCCAGTGGGATGAGCACGACGATGACCAGTGCGTTGAAGATCACCGCGGACAGAATCGCCGAACGTGGCGAGTCCAGCCCCATGACGTTGAGCTTGTCGAGTACGGGGAACAGGCCGGCGAACATGGCGGGGATGATCGCGAAGTATTTCGCGACGTCGTTGGCGATCGAGAAGGTGGTCAGGGCGCCGCGGGTGATCAGCAGTTGCTTGCCGATCTCGACGATCTCGA
>CAXEZH010000204.1:0-28903 GCA_964000695.1 uncultured Mycolicibacterium sp.
CGACCGCGGTGTCCATCAACGACAGGGCACGGCCGTGGGAGACGGTCAACGCGCACCCGATCTGGGCGGCGGCCTCGTCGACGGGATCACAGGCCCAGCGCGCCCGCGCCGGATCAGCGTCGGCGGCGGCCTCGGCGCGGCGGCGCCGTTCGGCCACCGCGGCCAACATCCGGGCCTGGGCCGCAGCCGCCGTACTGGACCAGCCGGTGATCGCCTCGATCAACTCGCGATCCGAGGCCTCGACCACCCCGGCCGGACCAGGAAGCGACGAATCGAACATGTGTTCTACATTAATCGGCGCCGGGGACACTCAGTCGTCCCGCGACACCATCCCGCTCAGGTTGGGGATGAAAACGCGATTGGGGATAACCGCGAGGGCAGAAAGCGCGAGTAGGGCAGCCTCAGGAGGGGCGAAAGTGCGTTGCGGTGACACGGAGACAGGCCGTGATCGGGGACGGCCGCAACCGAGGAAAACGCCACTGGGGACAACGGCAACTGGGTCAACCACGCCGCGACCGGGCTGGGGCGCAGGCCCGCCGCCCCGGACTAAGGGGTCAGTTCGATCAACACCGGCGCATGGTCACTGGGTGATCCGACCCTGTTCTTGCCGGTCTTGCGCTCGTCGCGGACGATCTCGCCATGGGTGACCCGGTCCGCCAACGCCGGTGAACCGAGGATGAAATCGATTCGCATGCCGCGGTTCTTGGGAAATCGCAGCTGCGTGTAGTCCCAGTAGGTGAACACGTCCGGGCCCGGCGTGTACGGGCGCACCACATCGGTGAACCCGGCGTCGACGACCGCGTCGAACGCCGCGCGCTCCGGTTCTGTCACGTGGGTGCTGCCCTGGTAGAACTCGACGTCCCACACGTCCTCGTCAGTGGGGGCGATGTTCCAGTCGCCCATCAACGCGATCTGCGCACCGGCATCGGCGGTCAACCACGTCGCTGCGGTATCGCGAAGTGCGGCAAGCCATTCCAGCTTGTACCGATAGTGGGGCGAATCGACAGTGCGACCGTTGGGGATGTACAGACTCCACAGTCGCACGCCGTCACACGTCGCACCCAGTGCCCGCGCCTCGGCAGCGGCCTCGTTCTCGGGCTTGTCACTCCAGGTCGGTTGCCCGGGGAAGCCGACCTCGACGTCGTCGATACCGATCCTGGAGGCGATCGCCACGCCGTTCCACTGATTGAATCCGCAGTGGACCACGTCGTAGCCCAGCGCGGCGAACGGCATGGTGGGGAACTGGTCGTCGGAGCACTTGGTCTCCTGCATCGCCAGCACATCGACGTCGGCGCGGGCCAGCCAGTCGGTCACGCGGTCGACGCGAGCGCGGATGGAGTTGACGTTCCAGGTGGCCACTCGCATGCGCCAACCCTACGTGTGGGCGAGCAGGTCGTCGGCACGCACGTAGCGGGACCGGTGGTGCTCGCGAAATCCCATCGACTCGTACAACGCTCGCGCGCCGGTGTTGTCGGCGACGACCTGCACGTAACCGCGGGTGGCGCCGCGGTCCCGGGCCCACGCGAGCAGGCCGGTGCACAGTGCGCGGGCCAGGCCGCGGCGTCGTGCGTGCTCGGAGACGTGTACCGCGGAGATGCCGGCCCATCGGGTCCCGTCCGGCGCCTCGGTCACCGCGCCGCGGCCCACCGCGGCATCGTCGAGTGCGGCGAAGGCGACCTCACCGTCGACGACAGCGGTCAGGACCTCGACGGGTACCTCGCGTTGATACAACTGCAGCCAGCGTTCGTCCGGGCGCGACGACACCCTGAGGTCGGCCGGCGGCGGCACGGCACCATCCATATCGGTTGCCATGACCAGGTTCTCGGCGTCCGTCGGCACGCCCGGAGGAATCCGTAGCAGGCGGTCGGGCGCCGAGATCAACGCCGACACCCCGCGGGAGCTGTACCAGTCGGCCACTTCGGCGATCTCAGCGTATGAGGTGAAGCGCAGCGGCACAGCCGAATTGGCGCGTCGCGTGCTCCCGTGTCCGAACCGCGCCAGCCATTCGCCCAGCCAGGCGTGCTCGGTACCCGGCCACGCCAGCGCAGCCGCATGCTCCAGATTGCGGATGTCGCCCGTGCGCACAGGCATCTCCGGAACGACCCGCACCGCAAGCACGTCGGCCGGCTCCACCTCGACGATGTCACCGCGTCGGGTGCGCACCCGCACCGTCGTGCCGGTGTCGACGAGATGTCCCACGACGTCGGAGTGTGGTGGCGTCTCTCCTGCGGGCAGGCGGTACCGCAGGCTGACTCGGGTGCCGACCTCGGGCAGGTCTGTCACGGGTCAGTGGCCGAACGGATCGGGGTCCTCGCCGGGCATCCACGACAAGCCCGGCACTCCCCAGCCGTGCGATTTGATTGCACGCTTGGCGCTGCGGGCGTTACGGCCGATGAGACGATCCACGTAGAGGAAGCCGTCCAGGTGGCCGGTCTCGTGCTGCAGCATCCGCGCGAACAGATCCTCACCCTCGAGAGTGATCGCCGAGCCGTCGGCGTCCAGACCCGTGACCCGCGCCCACGACGCGCGGCCGGTCGGGAACGATTCCCCGGGCACCGACAGGCAGCCCTCGTCGTCGTCCTCAGGGTCGGGCATCGTCTCGGGCACCTCGGAGGTTTCCAGCACCGGGTTGATCACCACCCCACGCCGGCGCAAGGTCTTGCCCCGCGCGTCGGCGCAGTCGTAGACGAACAGTCGCTTGCCGACACCGATCTGGTTGGCCGCCAGCCCGACCCCGTGCGCGGCGTCCATCGTGTCGTAGAGGTCTTGGATCAGATCCGCGATCTCGGCGGGCAGCGAACCGTCGTCGGCGACGGGCACCGGTTCGGTCGCGGTGTGCAGGACGGGATCTCCTACGATGCAGATGGGTCGTACGGCCATGACCGGCAAGCTTAGTGCGGCGGTTCGGCCGCCGACTCGCGGCGGTTTGTGACGACTTCCGTGACCAACCCGTGATTGAATACTCGCCGAAACCACATGGATGTCATTCTCGATTGTCGGAAAGGTCCCATTAGCAATATGGACGGCGCGATTGCGCGGGCTGAGCACTCCGGGGACGACACCGAACCCACCGACGGCTTGACCCGTCGCGAGCACGACATCCTGGCCTTCGAACGGCAGTGGTGGAAGTACGCGGGCTCCAAGGAAGACGCCATCAAGGAGCTGTTCTCGATGTCGGCGACCCGCTATTACCAGGTGCTCAACGCGCTGGTGGACCGCCCCGAGGCCCTGGCGGCCGATCCGATGCTGGTCAAACGGTTGCGACGGCTGCGCGCCAGCAGGCAGAAGGCCAGGGCGGCACGTCGCCTCGGCTTCGATGTGACCTGATCGCTACCGGGTGTCGATACAGTAGGCGCCGATGAACCAGCGAGACTCTTCGGGCCTGCCCCTGCGCGCCATCATCATGGTGCTGTTGTTCCTCGGTGTGGCATTCCTGCTCATCGCGTTGCAGACGATGGGAGGCGGGTCCGACGACGGGGAAGATTCGTCGATCGCCGCCGTCACGACGACCACCACGCCCACGACGACGTCGGCTCCGGCCGAGCCGGAGCGCCCTGAGGTGCGCGTGTTCAACATCGGCACTGTCGAGGGCGCGGCCGACGCGACGGCCACCCGGCTACGCGACGCCGACTGGAACGTCACCGAGACCGGCAACCTGGAGCTGCCGGAGACGACGGTCACCACCGTGTTCTTCGGGGACACCCCGGGTGAACAGCAGGCGGCCGAGGAGATCGGCAGACTGCTCGAGGCGCCCGTCGCACCCCGGGTTCCCCAACTTCTGGAGCAGCCACCGGGCGTTGTGGTGGCTGTCACCGGTTAGGCTCTTGGGCATGCTCAGGACCGTCGCCGCCGCCACCTTGTTCGCAGTGCCCGCGCTCGCGCTCAGTGCCTGCGCCCCGCCCGGGGAAGTGCCCTCGGACACCACGGGCACCACACCCGCGATCTGGACGGGATCACCCTCGCCATCGGCGGGCCCCGGCGAGGAGCACGGCGGCGGGTCGGCCGCCGGCAGCGGCGAGACGTTGTCGACCGAGCTGAAGATGGCCGACGGCACCACGGTGGCCACCGCGGATTTCGAGTTCTCCGACGGCTACGCCACCATCACCGTGCAGACCACCGAAGCCGGACGGCTCGAGCCCGGCTTCCACGGCCTGCACGTCCACTCGGTCGGCGCCTGTGAGGCGAACTCGACGCCGCCTACCGGTGGCCAGCCGGGCGACTTCCTGTCGGCCGGCGGTCACCTGCAGGTGCCCGGGCACAGCAGCTACCCCGCCAGCGGCGACCTGCCCAACCTGTTCGTCAAGGAAGACGGCTCGGCCATGCTCGTGGTGGCCACCGACGCGTTCACGATGGAGGACCTGACCGGCAGCGAAGGGACCGCGCTGATGGTCCACGAGTCGCCCAGCAACTTCGGCAACATCCCGCCGGAGAAGTACACCCAGGTCAACGGAACCCCGGGCCCGGACCAGGACACGCTGGCGACCGGCGACGCCGGATCGCGGGTGGCCTGTGGCGTCATCACCGGGTCCTGATCCCGGGGCCGGAGCCCGCATCGAGTTCGCCGGGTCGCCCCGGCCGACACTCGGCGTCGAGTGGGAGTTCGCGCTCGTCGACCCCGACACCCGGGACCTGAGCAACGAAGCGGCGTCGGTGATCGCCGAACTGGGCGAGAACCCGCATGTGCACAAGGAGCTGCTGCGCAACACCGTCGAGGTCGTCACCGGCATCTGCGACAACACCGGGGAGGCGATGGCCGACCTGGCCTCGACACTGCAGCCGGTCCGCCAGATCGTGCGCGAACGCGGCATGGAGCTGTTCTGCGCCGGCACCCACCCGTTCGCGAAGTGGTCGGCGCAGAAGCTGACCGACGCCCCGCGCTACGCCGAGCTGATCAAACGCACCCAGTGGTGGGGCCGACAGATGCTGATCTGGGGCGTGCACGTCCACGTCGGGGTGTCGTCGGAGCACAAGGTCATGCCGATCATCACCTCGATGCTGAACTACTACCCGCATCTGCTGGCGCTGTCGGCCTCCTCGCCGTACTGGGACGGTGAGGACACCGGGTACGCCAGCAACCGGGCGATGATGTTCCAGCAGCTGCCGACGGCCGGGCTGCCGTTCCAGTTCCAGAAGTGGAGCGAGTTCGAAGGGTTCGTCGCCGACCAGAAGAAGACCGGCATCATCGATCACATGAACGAGATCCGCTGGGACATCAGGCCTTCCCCGCATCTCGGCACGATCGAGGTGCGGATCTTCGACGGGGTGTCCAATCTGCAGGAGCTCTCGGCGCTGGTGGCGTTGACGCACTGCCTGATCGTGGATCTGGACCGCCGGTTCGAGGCGGGGGAGACGCTTCCGGTGATGCCGCCCTGGCATGTTCAGGAAAACAAGTGGCGCGCCGCGCGTTACGGGTTGGACGCGATCATCATCCAGGACGCGGACAGCAACGAGAAGCTGGTGACCGACGACCTCGACGCACTGCTCGAGCGGCTGTCCCCGGTGGCGCAGTCGCTGTCGTGCAGCGACGAACTGGCCCGGGTGGCCGACATCTACCGGGCCGGCGCGTCGTATCAGCGGCAGCGCCGGGTTGCCGAGGAACACGACGGCGATCTGCTGGCCGTGGTGGACGCGCTGATCGCCGAGTTGGTGATCTGAGCATGCCGACGGTGCCGATGTTCCCGCTCGAGGTGGCGATGCTGCCGGGCGAAGAGCTGCCGCTGCGGATTTTCGAGCCCAGGTACGCCGCGATGGTGCAGGCCTGCCTGACCGCCGACGACCCGGCCTTCGGGGTGGTCCTCATCGCCGCCGGGCGCGAGGTGGGCGGGGGTGACAGCCGCAGTGACGTCGGCGCGCTGGCTCACATCACCGAGTACGCCGAGCTGGGACCCGGCCTCTACCAACTCAAATGTGTGATGGGAGAACGAATCCGGGTGGTGGAGTGGTTGCCCGACGATCCGTACCCGCGCGCGGTGGTGGAGACCTGGCCGGATCAGCCGGGCGCGGCCGTCGACGTGGAGGCCATCCGCGACATCGAGGACCGGATGGTCGCCCTGTTCGAGCGCATCGCCGCGGCACGCGGGGCCCAGGTCAATGCGCGCGACATCGTGCACGGTGCCGATGAGTCGGGGCAGGCGGCGATGTGGTTGTACGCGTTGACCTCCCGGCTGCCGATGGGCCAGGCCGACAGGTACTCGGTGCTGGCAGCGCCGTCCGCGGCCGAGCGGGTCGTGGCGTTGTCCGAGGCCGTCGACACTGTGACCGCGATGGTGGAGTTCCAGCTCTCGGAGTGAGCGCGCGCTACGGCAGCGCCGCTTCGATGAACGTCCGGCGCGGCAACACATCCTCGACGCCGTCCGGCGTGCACCGGGAGTAGCGGTCCAGCAGGCTCGTCGAGCGGACAGTGCTGACCTCCCAGCCGCTTTCGGCCAGCCAGTCTCCCAGGGTGGCGCTCTCGTCGTCGGGTACTTCGACGGCGAGCCGGCTGGAGGGCCGGCTCAGCGCAACGGCTCGGCGCACCACCTCGGCTCGATCCCCGGCCGACCAGCCGGGCAGCATCCCCTCCAGAGACCAGGCAACCGGTTCGGATCGGTCGAAGCCGGCGCTCGACAAAGCGGCCGAGAAATCGGCGCGAACGTCGGCGGGTACCGGGACATGTCGGGGCACCGCCCGTTCGGCACGGCGGTCGTGCAACGCCGCGATCTTGAACTCCAGCACCGCAAGCCGGTCGATTTCGTAGAGGGTGCTGCTCGACGACCACGGCAGCCGCCACGCGCGGGTGTCCAGCCCGGCAGCCAGGATCACGGCCTGGTCGACCCCGTGCGCCCCCGCGGTGACGAAGTGCTGGTCGAACCACCGGGTGCGGCACGCGACGTAGGCCGCGAGGGCGGCCGGCGGGATGTCGTCGACAAGGAGGTCAGCTGTCCACCCGTGTGCGGCGGCGGCCGCGAGTAGATCTTTCGCGTACGGGTCGGTGAACAGAGGGCAGGCCGAGCGATCCTCGTCGGCGCGCAGGCTGGCCGCCGAGAGCATGGCGGGATGCGCCGCGGCACCGTCGAGGCTGTCGGCGCATCCGCTTTCCACTGTGCTGACCATGGCGGCAAGGTTCCCGTTTTCCGCCGCGCTCAAGCGGTCAGCCTTCGGGGCGTTGGTCGCCCAGTTCGTCGATCGCCATCAGGTCCTTGCGGTAGGTGCCTTCCCGATACACCACCTGGCTGACGCGCATCGCGATCACCGGTGCGGTGATCGCAGTGAACAGTCCCGCGAGGATGAGCACGCCGACGTCGACGCTGTCGCGTAACCGCAGCGACGCTCCGGCCAGCACCAGCAGCAGGCCGAGAACCTGTGGCTTGGACGCCGCGTGCATCCGGGACAGCGAGTCCGGGAAGCGCACCACTCCGATGGCCGCGGTCAGCGCCAACACCGATCCGGCCAGGACGAGGAGTGCACCGATCAGGTCCAGGATGTTCACGGCTGGGGGTCCCCCTCCTTGTCGGGCACCCGGAACCGCGCCACGCTGACCGACCCGACGAAGCTCATCAACGACAGGGCGACGATGCCGTACTTGACGGTGGAGTCCAGGCTGAAGGCCGCCCAGGTCGCCAGGCCGCACATCACCACCGCGATCAGGGTGTCGCTGGCCACCAACCGGTCCATGGTGTTCGGCCCGGCGAGCACCCGGTACATCGTGATCGAGGCAGCGGTGATCAGCAGTACCGCGCTGATCGTCCAGATGGCGGTCACTGTGTTGCCTCCTGGTCGGCCGGCCGCCACTCGTGCTCGCGTTCGAACGCGGCGATGACCAACTGCTCCAGATGGGCGAGCTGGGCGAAGAAGTCTTCGATGGCGCGTTCGGGGCGGACATCGAGGACGTGGACGTAGAGGATGCGGCGGGCCTGGTCGATGTCGACGACCATGGTGCCGGGGATCAGCGTCAGGATCGACGCGATCAGCGACAGCGTCAGGTCGGACTTCACCGACAGCGGGGCCCGCACGATCGCACTCTGCGGCGGCGGGCCGGGTTTCACGGTGAGCCAGGCGATCTGGAGGCTGGCCTTCGCCAGGTCGACCATGACCCGGCCCTGCAGGCGCAGCAGCGACAGCGGATGCAGCCGGCCCTGCACCGGCACCACCGGAAGGGGCAGCAGCAGCGTGATCAGCAGCGCGACCGCCAGCCCGGCGAGGATGTTGGCCGGCGAGAGGGTGCCCCACAGCAGCACCCACACTGCGGTCAGCCAGCAGACCAGGCTGATGCGCAGACCGTATTTGCGGTTCACGACGGTTCTCCGAGCACGGCGCCGACGTAGGCCGGTCGGTCGAGCAACTGGTCGGCGGCGCGCTCGCTGTAGGCGAAGATCGGTCCGGCGGCCACTGTGAGCGCCAGCCCCACCCCGATCAGCGCCACGGTCGGCGCCACCATCCCCGCCGGCATCCTGCCGACGTCGGCGCGCGCGTTGAACTCGACGTCGCCGCCGCCGTCGGCGATCAGCGCGGTGGGCGCGGCCATCGCCAGCTGACCCTCCGGGGCCTCCTCGCGCGGCCGCCAGAACGCCTTGGCATACACCCGGGCCATCACGTACAGCGTGAGCAGGCTGGTCACTACGCCGCCGCCGACCAGCATCCAGGCCAGCACCGCGCCGTCCGCCGCGCCCGCCTCCAACAGCGCCACCTTGCCGATGAAACCCGAGAACGGCGGGATGCCGCCCAGATTCAGCGCAGGGATGAGGTACAGGATCGCCAACAGCGGGCTGGCGGCCGCCAACCCGCCGAGGCGCCGCAGTGTCGCCGAGCCGCCCTGTCGTTCGATCAGACCGACCACGAGGAACAGCGTGGTCTGCACGATGATGTGGTGCGCGGCGTAGAAGATCGCGCCGGACAGGGCCAGCCTGGTGGCCAGCGCCACCCCGAAGATCATGTAGCCGATGTGGCTGACCAGCGTGAACGACAGCAACCGCTTGATGTCGTTCTGGGCGATGGCGCCGAAGATGCCCAGCAGCATGGTGGCCAGCGCGGCCACCAGCAGCACCGGGTTGAGACCGACATCGGGGAACAGCAGGGTGTGCGCCCGGATGATCGCGTACACGCCGACCTTGGTGAGCAAGCCGGCGAAGACGGCGGTCACCGGCGCCGGTGCGGTCGGATAGGAGTCGGGCAGCCACGCATACAGCGGGAACACCGCGGCCTTGATGCCGAACGCGACCATCAACACGGCGAACAATGCGCTGCGGGTGCCCGGGCTCACGTCGTCGAGGCGGATCGCGAGCTCGGCCATGTTGACCGTGCCGGCTGCCGCGTAGACCAACGCCACGCCGGTCAGGAAGATCATCGACGACACCATCGAGACCATGACGTAGACGACCCCGGCCCGGATCCGCGCGGCGTTTCCGCCGACGGTGAGCAGCACGAAGCTGGCCGCCAGCAGCACCTCGAACCCGACGAACAGGTTGAACAGGTCACCGGCGAGAAACGCGATGGACACGCCGGCCGCCAGCGCCAGGTAGGTCGGCGCGAAGATCGAAACCGGCTGGCGGTCGTCGCCGTCACGCATGCCCTGCCCGATCGCGAACAGGAGCACCGTCAACAGCACGATCGACGACACCACCAGCATCAGCGCCGAGAGGCGGTCGACGACCATCGAGATGCCCAGCGGGCCTAGTCCGTCGTCCGTGGGCCCCCACCCGCCGACCTGGACCACCAGGGTGTCGCCGCGGTCGGCGAGGTAGAGCAGCGTGACCGACACGGCCAGCACTGCCGACAGCGCGATCAGCGAGATCAGCCGCTGCACCCGCGGCCTGCGGCCGGCGACCAGCGTGGCTGCCGCGCCCAGCATCGGGATCAGCACCGGCAGCGGTATGAGGATCGCTGCGGCGCTCACGTCTCGTGCTCCTCGTCGTAGAGCTCGTCGAGATCGGCGCGCTCACCCGGGGAGCGGGCGGGGCGCTCGGTCACCACGTCGCGGTGGTCGTCCTCGCTGCGTTCGGCCACCGCGACGTCCTCGGGGTCGCGCCCGATCTCCTCGGCGGTGGTCAGTTGGTAGGAACGGTAGGCCAGCGCCAGCATGAACGCTGCCACGCCCATGGTGATGACGATCGCGGTGAGGATCATTGCCTGCGCGAGCGGATCAGCGGTGATCTCGCGGCCCAGCACGGTCCGTCCCCGCACCGGCGGGTTGCCGGACGGTCCGGCGGTGATCAGCAGCAGCAGGTTGACGGCGTTGCTGATCAGCAGGACTCCCAACAGCATCCGGGTCAGGCTGCGGTCGAGGACCAGGTACACCCCGCAACTGAGCATCGCACCGATGGCGATGAGTCCTACCAGTGACGGGCTCATGCGGTCTCCGCCTGCGCGACCGGCCGCTGTTTGCCGAGATCGTCGTCGAGCCGCGCGCCGAGGCTGCGCAGGATGTCGAGAACCAAGCCGACCACGATCAAATACACTCCCGCGTCGAAGAACAACGAGGTCACCAGCTTCACATCACCCAGCACCGGCAGCGTCGCCTCGAGGGTTGCCGACGACAGCACCGGCGCGCCCAGGAACAGCGAGACGACCGCGGTGCCCGCGGCCAGGGTCAGCCCGGCGCCCAGCACCTTTCCGGCGTCCAGCGGCAGCGTCTCGCCCAGCTCGTAACGACCGCCGGCCAGATAGCGCAGCGACAACGCCAATCCGGCGGTGAGCCCACCGGCGAAGCCGCCGCCCGGGGTGTTGTGGCCGGTGAAGAAGAAGTACAGCGACAGCGCCATGATCAGCGGGAACACCATGCGGGTGGCGACCTCGAGAACCAGGGACCGTTCGGCGGGATCGCGGAAGACGTTGCCGCGCAGCAGGATGACCGGCGAAGGGCGCGGGGCGTGCTCGGTCCTGCGGTCACCCGGTACCCGGGGTGCGGCGCCGAACCGGCGGTGCCGGAACACCATCGAGGCCACGCCGGTCGCGGCGATCAGCAGCACGCACACCTCGCCGAGGGTGTCCCAGGCGCGGATGTCGACCAGGATGACGTTCACCGCGTTCGAGCCGTTTCCGCGGTAGTAGGCCGCATCGGGCAGCAGCGTGGCGACCGAGACGGTGTCGCGGGCAGCCATGGCGAACGCGGCGACCGTCGTCACCGTCGCACCCACCGCCACCGACAACGCCGCCCGCGGCAACCACAGTCGCTTGACCGTCGCGGCGCTGGTCTCGGCGGGCAGTGTCCGCAGCACCAGCACGAACACCACCAGCAGGACCGTCTCGACCAGGAACTGCGTCAGTGCCAGGTCCGGGGCGCCGTGCAGCGCGAACACCACGCCGGTGCCGTACCCGGTCAGGCTGATCAGCAGCACCACGGCCAGCCGGTTGCGGGTGACGGTCGCGCCCAGGGCCGCGGCGATGATCAGCACGCCGATCACCGCCTGCAGCGGCGAATCCCAGGGGCGGAGCTCGACGCGATCCCGCGCCCCCCACGCCAGCATCGCCAGCGGGAGCAGCACCAGCGTGGCCATGACGGTGGCCTGGATAGCCGGGATCGAGCCGCGCTGCGTCACCCCGGTGGCGCGCAGCGAGAGACGGTCGGCGGCACTTACCACCGCGTCGTAGCGTTCGTCGGCGTCGCCGAGTGACAGCCAGCGGCTGCGCAGCCGCGGTAGCCGGCGGCGGCCGAAGAACGCCGCCGTGCCGACGCCGATCACCACCGCCGACAGCACCACGGGCAGGCCGAAGCCGTGCCAGAGCGCCAGGTAGTAGTCGACGCCGCCGGACAGGGTGCGGGCGTAGGAGCTCAGGGCGCTGTCGAGGGGAGACGGGAACACCCCGAACAGCAGGCCGGCGGTGGCCAGCACGGCCGGCGACGCGAGGAACACCACCGAGGGCCGGTGCATCCGGGCCACCAACGGTGACGGCTCGGGTTGACCCTTGCGTGCGAAGCCGCCCCACACCACGCGCAGGCTGTACATGAACGTGAACGTCGACCCGAGCACGATCGCGGCGAGCACGAACGGCGCGCTGCCGCCGAGTTGCGGGCTGTGCAGCAGCGTCTCGAAGTCGGCTTCCTTGGCGACGAAGCCGAAGAACGGTGGCAACCCGGCCATGCTGGCGGCCGCGGCGGCCGCGATGACCAGCAGCGCCGGACTTCTGGCGCCCAGCCAGGCGAGCTCCCGGATGTCGCGGGTCCCGGTGGCGTGGTCGATCACACCCACCACCATGAACAGCGTGGCCTTGAACATCGCGTGGGCGCACAACAGGCCCAGCCCGGCCAGCATCATGTCGCCGCCGCCGGTGCCGACCATCACGGTGATCATCCCGAGCTGACTGACCGTGCCGTATGCCAGGACCAGCTTCAGATCGTATTCGCGCAGAGCCCGCCACCCGGCGATGAGCAGCGTCAGCGACCCGAGGACCACCACCGTGGGCCGCCACGGTGGAGCGTCGGCGAATCCCGGGGTCAGCCGCGCCACCAGGTACACACCGGCTTTGACCATCGCCGCGGCGTGCAGGTAGGCGCTGACCGGGGTGGGTGCCGCCATGGCGCCGGGCAGCCAGAAGTGCAGCGGCACCAGCGCCGACTTGCTGATCGCGCCGATCAGCACCAGCGCCAGCGCGACGTTGACCGCGGTGCCGGTGGGCGGTGCAGCCACCAGTTCGGAGATCAGGTAGGTGCCGGACGCGGTGCCCAGCACGATGATGCCGACCAGCATCGACAGCCCGCCGGCGGTGGTGACCAGCAGCGCCTGCATGGCGGCGCGGCGGCTGGTCGCGCGCTCGGCGTAGTGGCCCACGAGCAGGAACGACAACACCGTCGTCAGCTCCCAGAACACGTAGAGCAGCAGCAAGTTGTCGGCGGTGACGAGGCCGAACATCGCGCCTGCGAAGGCCACCAGCTGGGCGGCGAAACTGGGCAGCCGGTCCTCCCGGCGGCCGTCGTGGTGGTGGAAGTACTCGGTGCAGTACAGCAACACCAGGGCGCCGACGCCCAGCACGATCACACTCATCACCGCGGCGAGCGGGTCGAACCGCAACGCGATGTCCATCGACAGCTCGGGCACCCACGGCACGTCGACGCGGGCCTGATACCCGTCGGTGGGCCAGTTGGTCGCGACCCACGTCAGCGAGCCGGCCGGGACGAGCGCGAGCACGGGGAACGCCCGTCGGTCCCACCGGCGCACGAGCGCCGGTGCCACCACGGCGGCAGCCGCGTGGGCGAGCAGTATCGCGAGCATGGACTCCGGGGATTCGGGGGCGGGGACCGGTGAACTGGTCCGATCAGTCTACGTGAGCACCTGTTTCGCCCTTTGTCAGCGATCTCTGCCGGACGGCGCCCCCTGCACCATGGCCGAGATCTGGTCCTCGACCCCTGCGGCGGCGACGAACAACAGCTCGTCGCCGGCGCGCAACACCTCGCTGTGCTGCGCGACGATCAGATGCTTGCCGCGCAGCAGCGCCACCAGGACGCTGTCGGTGGGCATGGGCAGGGTGCGCACCTGCCGGCCCACCAGTCGGCTCTGCGCCGGCAGGGTGAACTTGGCGATGTTGGCCGGGCCGACCCGGGTGGGTGAGACCCCGCCCAGGCCCATCAGCCGGACCAGGCGGCCGACGTCGATCGCGCCCTCCACCGCGGCGACCATCGCCAGCGGCGTGGACACCGCGACGTCCACCCCCCACGCCTCGGTGAACAGCCACTCGTTGCGGGCGTCGTTGATGCGCGCCACCATCCGGCCCACGCCGAACTCGCCCTTGGCCAGCAGCGCCATGGCGAGGTTGGCCTTGTCGTCACCGGTTGCGGCGATCGCGACATCGCAGCTCTGCAGCTGCGCCTCCTCCAGCGACGACAGTTCGCACGCGTCGGCCAGGAACCAGTCGGCCCCGGGCACCCGGGCAGGCACGTACCGGGTGAACTCCCGCTCGATCAACAGCACCTTGTGGCCGTTGTCCACCAGCTCCGCAGCCACCGAACGGCCGACCGCGCCGGCTCCGGCAACCGCGATCCGCATGGCTGGCTCCTTTCGGCCCTGAAATACTGTCGGCGAGCTTCTCCGCGCGCCACGCAATTGTGAACGAGGATTTTCCGTGACCCTGCACCAGTTGTACGTGGCGCTGTTCGTCGGCGGCCTCGTGCTGCTGGCGAGCATCGTTGCCACCCGGCTGGCCACCGGTCTGGGTCTGCCCAGTCTGCTGCTGTTCCTCGGCGTCGGCGTATTCGTCGGCGAGGACGGCATCGGGTTGAGTTTCGACGACGCCCAGCTCGCGCAGAACCTCGGCACCGCGGCGCTGGGCATCATCCTCGTCGAGGGCGGTCTGACGACGCGGTTCAGCGACGTGCGCAAGGTGCTGGCGCCGGCCGGTGTGTTGGCGACGGTCGGCGTCGGGGTCAGCGCGGTGGTCACGGCGACCTGCGTGCATCTGCTGCTCGGCGTCGACTGGCAGCTGGCGCTGCTGCTGGGGGCGATCGTGTCGAGCACCGACGCCGCCGCCGTGTTCTCGGTGCTGCGGGTGGTTCCGCTGCCCCGGCGCCTCGGCGGTCTGCTGGAGGCCGAATCGGGCTTCAACGACGCACCCGCGGTCATCCTGGTGCTGTTGTTCAGCGCGGTCCCGCTGGAGCTGGACCCGGTCCGGATCGCGGCGACCCTGGTCTACCAGCTGGGGACAGGCATCGTGATCGGCCTGACCTGCGGTTTCCTAGGCGCGTTGCTGCTGAGGCGCATCGCGCTGCCCGCCGCCGGGCTCTACCCGCTGGCAACGTTCGGGTGGGGCATGCTGGCGTTCGCGGCCGGTGGGGCGGCCGAGGCCAGTGCCTTCGTCGCGGCATATCTGGCCAGTGTGGTGCTGGCCAACTCGGGGCTGCCGCACCGGTCGGCGACGAAGTCGTTCGCGGAGGGTTCCGGGTGGCTGGCCCAGATCGGGTTGTTCGTGCTGCTCGGGCTGTTGGTGACGCCGTCTCAGCTGGTCGATGATCTGGTGCCGGCGATCGTGGCCGGCCTGGTGCTGCTGCTCGTCGCCCGCCCGGTGTCGGTCATCGTGTCGCTCACCGGCTTCCGGGTGCCGCTGCGTGAGCAGGCCTTCCTGTCCTGGGCCGGGCTGCGCGGCGCGGTGCCCATCGTGCTGGCGACGTATCCGATCGTCGAAGGCGTGCCCGGCAGCGGGCGGCTGCTCAACATCGTGTTCATCCTGGTGGTGGTGTTCACGCTGGTGCAGGGACCGAGCCTGAGGTTCGTCGCCGAGCGGCTGCGCCTGGTGACCCGCGACACCACCCGGGAGATCCAGGTGGACGCGGCGCCGCTGGACGTGCTGGGCGCCGAGTTGCTGACGATGACGGTGGCGCGGGGTTCGCGGCTGCACAACGTCACGGTGCTGGAGCTGCAACTGCCCGATCCCAGCGTCATCACGCTGATCATTCGTGCGGGTCGGTCGTTCGTCCCGGAGCCGATCACCCGTCTGCAAGTCGGTGATGAGCTGATGATCGTGACGACGACGGCGACGCGGGAACTGGCCGAACGCCGACTGCGCGCGGTGAGCCGTCGGGGACGGCTCGCGTACTGGTTCGACGAATACGGCGACCCGGGTTAACGCGCCCCGTGCGGGCGCAGTGGCCGGCATGGAGACGGCAGCGCGTATTTCGCCGGAGCCGCGTGCCCGAGCAGTCCGATGCCCGCGCCGAGGATCGGCCAGATGGGCCAGAAGTACCACGAGCCGGCGGTCAGTCCGACGACGAGCCACACGGTCAGCACGATGACGACCATGGCGAGGTACCCCGCGAGATGGAGCTGCACGCTGCGCCGGACCGCGGCCCGCCGGGCGGCGCGTCGGCGCGGGTCGTTGCGCCGCAACTCGGCCACCGGCAGGTCGGTGGTCAGCGCCCGAAGGTCGTCGGCCGTCTGCGCGGTGAAGGCGGTCTGCAGGCGATTCTCGTACTCCGGCAGGTCCAGGTAGCCCTCGGCGAGTGCCTGGCCCAGCAGGGTGGCGGTCGATTCGCGGTCGCGGTCTCCGGCGCGGGTGGGAGAGGTCATGCAAGCCTCGCAATCTTGACGGTGACAAGTTCGACGATGCCAGCTCAACTAGTCACTGTCAAGATCTATTCCGGTGCGTTCAGACTGCATCCACTGCGGGGAAGTGCGAGAAGACCCCGCAGTCAGCGCAGTATGAACGTCGGATCAGTGGGATCAGCGGCCGGCGGCGAAGTCCCGCAATGCGTCCACCTGCGCCGGGTCCAGTGACGGCCGCACCGCCTCACGGGCCGCGGCCACGTCGGCGGCGGTGACGTCGGCGGCGTCGATCGAGCGCCGCATCGCCGTCAGCGCCGCCTCGCGCAGCAGCGCCACGCAGTCCGCCGCGCTGTACCCGTCCAGCTCACCGGCCAGCGCTTCGAGGTCGACGGCTTCGGGGCCTTCGGAAGCCAGCGGCACGGATTTTCCTGCGGTGCGCAGGATCTGGACGCGCGCCTCGGCGTCGGGTGGCTCGACGAACACCAACCGCTCCAGCCGCCCCGGCCGCAGCAGCGCCGGGTCGATCAGATCGGGGCGGTTGGTTGCGCCGAGTACCACCACATCGCGCAGCGGCTCGATCCCGTCGAGCTCGGTCAGCATCGCGGCCACCACGCGGTCGGTCACGCCGGAATCGAAACTCTGGCCACGCCGCGGCGCAAGCGCGTCGATCTCGTCGAGGAACACCAGCGAGGGCGCGGAATCCCGGGCCCGCCGGAACAGTTCGCGCACGGCCTTCTCGCTGGAGCCGACCCACTTGTCCATCAGCTCGGCACCCTTGACCGCGTGCACCGACAGCCGGCCCGAGCTGGCCAGCGCGCGTACCACGAACGTCTTGCCGCAGCCGGGCGGGCCGTAGAGCAGCACGCCCCGCGGCGGCTCGACCCCCAGCCGCTCGAACGTGTCCGGGTGCTGCAGCGGCCACAGCACTGCCTCGGTCAGCGCCTGCTTGGTGTCGGCCATGTCGCCGACGTCGTCGAGCGTCACCGCGCCGACCGACACCTCCTCGGTCGCCGAGCGCGACAGGGGCCGGATCACGCTCAGTGCGCCGACCAAATCTTCCTGGCGCAGTTCGGGCGGCGCCTCGTCGCGACTGGCGCGTGCCGCCGCCCGCAGCGCCGCCTCACGCACCAGTGCGGCCAAGTCGGCAACAACGAAACCCGGTGTCCGGCCGGCGATCTCGGTCAGGTCCAGCGCCGCGGCGGGGACGTCGCGGACCAGTACCTCCAGCAGCTGCTTGCGGGTCGTGCCGTCGGGCAGCGTCAGGCCCAGCTCGCGGTCGCACAGGTCCGGGGCGCGCAGCCGGGCGTCGACGTTGTCGGGTACCGCCGAGGTCACGATCAGTGCGACACCGTCGGCGGACACCGCCTTGCGCAGCTCGGCGAGGATCAGCCCGGCCACCGGCTCGGCCGTCGCCGGCAGCAGCGCGTCGATGTCGGTGATCAACAGGATGCCGCCGCCGTGGTCCGGCGCACTCGCGGTCACCACCGCGTTGGTCACCGCGGTCAGCCGGTCGGCCGGCGCCAGGGAGCCGATCTCGGGGCCGTCGAGCTCCACGAGCCGGCGATCGGCGCACACGGTGCGCACCATCGTCGCCTTGCCCACGCCCGCCGGACCGGACACCAGCACGCCGAGATCGGCCGAGGCGCCGAGGGTTTCGAGCAGCTCGGGCTCGTCGAGGGCGAGCTTGAGCCACTCGGTCAGCTTTCCCGCCTGCACATGGGCGCCCTTGAGGTCGTCGAACGCGACCGCTGGCGGGCTGGGCAGCACCGGTGGCTCGTCGGTGCGCGCCGCACCCGCGTCGGGTCCGCTCACCCGCGGCTCGGGCGAAGTCCAATCCCCCCAGCTGACCAGTGAATTCGGCTGTACGCTGACCGGCCCGGACGGGTCGACGCCGGTGACGGTCAGCAGTTCGGAGGTCCAGGTGATGCCCACGGTGGCCGCCAGCGCGGCGCTGGCCTGCGACGTGGACGTGCCGGGACCCAGGTCGCGGGGGAGCAGCGAGACGATGTCGCCGACCGTCATCACCTTGCCCAGCAGCGCCTGACGCAGCGTCGCCGGGGTCAGTGAGCGGGTGGCCAACGCCGAGCCGCTCAACGTCACCGAGCGCGCCCCGTACACCGTCACCGGCGCCACCAGCACCGGCGCATCCTCGCGCACCCCGGCGTTGGACAGCGTCACGTCGTCGAGCAGCGCGGTGCCCGGCGGGATGCCGGCGGGCGCGATCCCGGCGACCGCCGCGGTGGTCCGCGAGCCGGTCAGCGACACCGCGTCCCACTCCCGGATTCCCAGGGCGGCCAACGCCTCGGGATGAAGGCGCACCACGCCCCGCCGCGAGTCCGTCGCCGAGGTGTTCAGCCGCGCGGTCAACGTCAGCTGCGGGCGGGGTGTCTCGCGGTCGGCGACGTCCAGGTCGGACACGTCACCCCCTCGGGGGGCGGCGCAGGCCCAGCCGCAACATCGAGCGCCGGTGCGGCTGGGCGCGCCGGATGGCGCGGCGCGCGGCACGCTGCTGGCGCGGCTTGTCCTGCCACACCTCGGGGTGGGCGGCCAGGAACCGGCGGGTGCGGATCGCGAACGGGATGTGCAGCGCGTAGGCCACGATGATCGCCAGGATCACGACGTAGCCGTACAGGATCGAGGCGGCCACGCCGATGGCCAGCAGCGCGAGCAGCGGTGCCACCATGTTCGGCGGCACCGAGAACGTGTGGATCTTGCGCATCGGCAGCGTGCTGACCACCAGCAGCGACACCACGATCATCCAGATCACCACGGCCGGCTCCGAGGTCCACCAGCCGTCGCCGAACTGCATCTTCGCGGCGAGCGGACCGATCGCGCCGATCGCACCGGCCGGGGCGGGCATCCCGACGAAGTACTTCTTCTCGTACGCGGGCTGATCGATGTCGAGCATCGCGTTGTAGCGGGCCAGCCGTAGCACGATGCACACCGCGTACAGCAGCACCACGATCCAGCCGATCCGCGATGTGGACAGCAGCGTGCCGTAGACGATGAACGCCGGCGCCACGCCGAAGTTCACCGCGTCGGCGAGCGAGTCGATCTCCTCGCCCATGCGCGACGTCGCGTTGAGCGCCCTCGCGGTGCGGCCGTCCAGGGCGTCCAGGATCGCCGCGACGGCGAGGAAGGCCATCGCCTCGGTGGCGCGGCCGTCCAGGGCGAACTTGACCGACGACAGGCCCAGGCAGATGGCGGCGACGGTCATCGCGCTGGGCAGGATGCGGGCGCTGACGACCGGAGGTTTGAGGCGCGGCCTCATGGCAGCTCGGCCAGCACGGTCTCGCCGGCCAGCGTGCGCTGGCCGACCTCGGCCAGCACGGTGGATCCGGCCGGCAGATAGGTGTCCAGCCGCGACCCGTACCGGATCAGGCCGTAGGTCTCACCGATGCCCACCGTGTCACCGGCCTTGACATCACACACGATGCGGCGGGCCAGCAGGCCCGCGATCTGCACCGCGACCACCTCGGCGCCCTCCGGCGTGCGGATGACGACGCTGTTGCGTTCGTTGTCCTCGCTCGCGGCGGCGAGGTCCGCCGAGCCGAACAGGCCGGGGCGGTGCACGGTGGTGACGACCTGACCGCCGACCGGCGCGCGCTGCACGTGCGCGTCCAGCAAGGACAGGAAGATGCTGATCCGTGGCACCGGGCTGGCCGGCAGGCCCAGCTCCAGCGGCGGGACCGCCTCGTCGACGACGCAGATCAGACCGTCGGCCGGGGCGACGACGACGCCGGGGCGGCTCGGTGGGGTGCGCGGCGGATGCCGGAAGAACGCGGCGTTGGCCGCGGCGGACGCGAGGCCGGTGCGGCGCAGCCAGCGATGGTTGCGGCCGGCCAGCGCCAGCGCCAGGCTGGCGCCGACGAACGGCGCACCCGCGCGATGCATGGGAGGTACAGCCGAACGAACCAGGGCCGCGAGCCGCGCTGGTCCTGTCTTGAGGTCGGGGCGTCTGGCCATCGTCTGGCGATTGTACGGTGACGGGTGCTCAGCGCAGGTCCCACACCTGCACGCGGGTCCCGGCGTTCACCGAGTCGACATCCTCACCGAGCTCGAGCAGGCAGTTCGCCGACGCCAGCCACCGCAGATGGTGCGAGGCCGGTGGTCCGTAACTGGTCACCGCGTCGCCGTCGAGCACGCCGCGGCGGAACTGTCGCTTGCCTCGCGGGGAGGTCAGGTCCTCGGTCAGCACCGCGTCGCGGCGCGGTCGCTCGGCGTCGGGGCGTCCCATCGCCGCCCGCAGCGCGGGTCGCACGAACACCTCGAAGGAGACCAGTGCACTGACCGGGTTGCCGGGCAGCGTCACCACCGGTACGCCGTCGAGCGTGCCCGCGCCCTGCGGCATGCCGGGCTGCATCGCGACCTTGACGAACTCCACGTCGCCGGAGCCGCCGAGGGCGTCCTTGACCACCTCGTAGGCGCCGGCACTGACCCCGCCGGTGGTCAGGATCAGGTCGGCGTCGGCGGCGTGGCCGCGCAGCGTCTCCCGGAACGCGTCGACGTCGTCGCCGGTCATCGGCGAGGCGGCCACGTCGGCGCCGGCGTCGCGCACCGCCGCGGCCAGCATGACGCCGTTCGACTCGTAGATCTGGCCGGGTTGCAGCGGCACGCCCGGACCGACCAGCTCGGTGCCGGTGGACACCACCAGCACCCGCTGCCGGGGCACGACGGTCAACTCGCCGAGCCCGAGCGCGGCGGCCAGCCCCAGCGCGGCCGGTGTGACGACTTGCCCGGCGCGCAACACGGTGGTGCCCGCGGTGACGTCCTCACCGGCGCGGCGGATGTGCTGGCCTTCCCGGGACGCGGACCGGATCGTGACGGTGTCGGTGGCGCCGTCGGTGGCCTCGACCGGCACGACGGCCGTCGCGCCGGCGGGCAGCGGTGCACCGGTCATGATGCGGTGGGCGGTGCCGGCGGCCAGCGTCGGGATGTCGGTGCGACCGGCGGGGATGTCCTCGGCGACGGGCAGCCGCACCGGTGTGTTCTCCCCGGCAGGCGCGACATCGGTGGCCAGCACCGCGTACCCGTCCATCGCCGAGTTGTCGAAGCCGGGCAGCGACAGCGGGGCGACGACGTCGTCGGCCAGCACCAGCCCCAGCGCGTCGGCCAGCGGCAGCGAGACCGGCGGCCGGGGGTTGATCAGGCCGGCGACCACCCGGCGGTGTTCCTCGACGGAACGCATCACACGGGGAACTTCACGCCGGTGAGTTCCTCCGACACCGACCACAGCCGCTGCTGGACGTCGGTGTCGTGCGATTGCCGGTTCGACTGCACCAGCACCGGATGGCCGACCAGCTCCCGGAAGCCGGACGGCCCGTAGTACTGGCCGCCGCGCACCGCCGGATCGGTGGCGGCCCGCAGGGTGGCCAGCGCCCCGACGGCGGGGCTGTTGGTGACCAGGCCGGCCAGCGCCGAGAAGCCGGGCAACCCCGAGCCGGGGATGTGGCGCATCAGCTCGGTGTTGGAGATGCCGGGGTGCGCGGCCACCGCGACGGTCGGGGTCTGCGTGGCGGCCAGCCGGCGCTGCAGTTCGTAGGTGAACATCAGGTTCGCCAGCTTGGACTGGCCGTAGGCCGCGACGCGGTTGTAGCTGCGCTCCCACTGCAGGTCGTCGAAGTGGATGCCGGCCTGGATGTTGTGCGCGATGCTGGCCACCGTCACCACGCGCGAACCCTCGACCTGCAGCAGGTGGTCGAGCAGCAGCCCGGTCAGCGCGAAGTGGCCCAGGTGGTTTGTGCCGAATTGCAGCTCGAAGCCGTCGGCGGTGGTCTGCTTGGGCGGGTACATCACGCCCGCGTTGTTGATCAGTAGATCGATGCGCGGGTAGGCGGCTCGCAGTTCGTCGGCGGCGGTGCGGACGCTGGCCAGCGAGGACAGGTCCAGCTGCTGCAGTGCGACGTCCGCGTTCGGCGTGCGGCGCTCGATCTCGCCGACCGCTGTTTCGCCCTTGCCGAGATCGCGCACGGCGACGACGACGCGGGCGCCCCGCTCGGCGAGCACGGCGGCGGTCTCGAGGCCGAGGCCTGCGTTGGCACCGGTGACGACGGCCACCCGGCCGGTCTGATCGGGAACATCGGCGGCGGTCCACTTCGGGCTCATGGCTTCAACATACTGAGAGCATGACCTTCGCAGAACCTGCGCATCCGCCGAGCGCCAAGGCGCCGCTGGTGTGGGCCCTGGGCGCGGCCGTCCCGTGGGCGTTCGCGGTGCTCGCGCAGATCGTGTGGTTCGTCCTCGACGGCCGGTTGCCGTGGCTGCACGCGCTGGCCGCGGTTGCCACGCTGTTGGGCATCGTGTTGTTCGTGGTGGTGGTGCCCGTGTGGCGCTACCGCGTGCACCGCTGGGACCTCGATCCGACCGCGGTGTACACCCGCAGCGGATGGCTGGTGCAGGAGCGGCGCATCGCGCCGATATCACGGGTGCAGACCGTCGACACCTACCGGGGGCCCCTGGACCGGTTGTTCGGTCTGACCAACGTGACCGTGACGACCGCGTCGTCGGCGGGCGCGGTGCGCATCGTGGCGCTCGATGACCCGGTGGCCCAGCAGGTGGTGGCGAGGCTGACCGACATCGCGGCGCTCGGCACCGAGGATGCGACGTGACCGGCACCCCGGTCGCCGACGGCTGGCAGCGGCTGAGCCCGCGCATGCTGCTGGTGCATCCCGTCCACGAGGTGATGCGCCAGCTTCCGGTGTTGATCGGCTCGCTGGTGCTGGGGTCGGCGACCGGAAACCCGCTGTGGACGGTGGCCGGTGTCGCGCTGATCGTGGCCTACGGCCTGGCCCGCTGGTTCACCACCAGCTACCGCATCGGCGCCGAGGAGGTGACGCTGCGCACCGGGGTGCTACAGCGTTCGGTGCTCTCGGTGCCGCGCAACAGGATTCGTTCGGTGTCCACCGACGCCCGGCTGCTGCACCGGTTGCTCGGGCTGACGGTGCTGCGGGTGTCCACCGGCCGCGAGGCCACCGGCGACACCGCGTTCGCTCTCGACGCGGTGCCCGCCGGCGACGTCCCGCGGCTGCGGGCCGTGCTGTTGGCCGACTCGCTGCCGCCGCAGCCCTCCGGGCGGGTGCTGGCCGCCTGGCAGCCGTCCTGGCTGCGCTACAGCCCGCTGACCTTCACCGGGCTGGCGATGATCGCCGCAGCCTTGGGGGTGATCTCCCAGTCCGGTCTGCTGCGGCCGCTGCGTGACTCGGCGGTGCTGCGGGCCGGCGAGGGCGCTGCCGAGGGGCTGGGAGTGTGGGGCGCCGTCGCCGTCGGTGCCGGGGTGGTGCTGGTGGCCTCGGTGGCGTTGTCGGTCACACAGTCGCTGCTGACCTACGCCAACCTGATGCTGCGCCGCGACGGCGAGGTGCTGCATCTGTCCCACGGTCTGCTGCGGGTGCGCGAGCACACCTACGACATGCGTCGGCTGCGGGGCGGCACGTTGCGCGAACCGCTGCTGGTGCGGCTGTTCGGCGGCGCCCGGCTGGATGCGGTGATGACCGGTGTCGCCGGGGCTGGCGAGGCCTCGCAGCTGCTGCCGCCGTGTCCGCGGGCCACCGCCGAGGCGGTGCTGGTGGACCTCATCGAGCGACCCGACGTGGTCACCGGAGCGCTGACACCGCACGGGCCGGCGGCGATCCGGCGGCGCTGGGTACGGGCGTTGGCGCTGCCGGTCGTGGCGTCCGTCGGCGCCGGGATCGCGGCCCTGACGGTGGGGATCGGGGTGTGGGTATGGCCGGTGCTGGTGCTGCTGAGCGCCTTCAGCGTGTTCCTCGCCGTCGACCGGTCCCGGTCGCTCGGTCACCGCGTCGGTGGTGGCTGGCTGGTGGCCCGGGCGGGCAGCATGCAGCGCCGCCGCGACTGCGTGGCGGGCCCGGGCATCGTCGGCTGGACCGTGCGTCAGAGCTGGCCGCAGCGCCGCGCCGGGGTGGCCACGCTGGTGGCGGCCACGGCCGCGGGAACCAAGCGCTACGAGGTCCTCGACGTGCCCGCCGACGCGGCGTGGACGATCGCGGCGACGACGTCTCCGTGGCTCGCGGCGACGTCCTGGGCGCGGGACTGACCCGGGCCCGAGTTGCATCCGATCGTCGGCGGTTTACTGTCGCAGCATGGCTATCGGTGGAGTGCTCTTCGACATCGATGGAGTGCTGGTGACGTCCTGGAAGCCGATCGACGGGGCGGCCGAGACGCTGCGCACGTTGGCGGACAACCAGATTGCGTGCGCGTACCTGACCAACACCACCACCCGCACCCGCGCGCAGATCGCGCAGCTGCTGACCGACGCCGGGATGGTGGTCAGCCCGGACGAGGTCATCACCGCGGCCGTGCTCACCGCCGACTACGTGCGCAGCCGCTACCCCGACGCGCGCTGCTTCCTGGTCAACAGCGGCCAGATCGGCGAGGACATGCCGGGTATCGATCTGGTGTACTCCAGCGAGTTCAGCGGGCCGAAGGCGCCTGAACGCCCCGACGTGGTGCTGCTCGGGGGAGCAGGTCCCGAGTACAGCCACCTGACGCTGTCGTGGGTGTACGACTGGATGGCGCAGGGTGTGCCGGTGGTGGCGATGCACCGCAGCACCGCGTGGACTACCGAGGACGGGCTGCGCGTCGACACCGGCATGTATCTGATCGGGATGGAGGAGACCTCGGGACGCAAGGCCACCGCGGTCGGCAAGCCGGCACCGGAGGGCTTCCTGTCGGCCGCCGGCCGGCTGGGCGTGGACCCCGAGGAGATGTACATGATCGGCGACGACCTGAACAACGACGTGCTGGCCGGGCAGGTCGTCGGCATGACCGGCGTGCTCGTGCGCACCGGAAAGTTCCGCCAGGACACGTTGGACCGTTGGGCTGCCGACGAATTCGCCATGCAACCCAACCACGTCATCGACTCGGTGGCCGACCTGCCCGCGCTGCTGGATCTGTAGGGCGTCGTCTCGGCCGAGACGCACCGCGCGGCTCGGCGAGACCACCGGGATCGACGCGCTGCCTGCCGCCGGCCGTCCGGCTTCGCTGGTGACGCCAGGGCGTGGGCGACGGCCCGAATGCACGCCGCTGCAGGCGAATTGACGATCCCACATCGCGGCACTGCAGCTGGCCGGATGCGTAGCCGCCCGTGCCGGGCTCACCCAGCTCGAACTCGGTACCAGACGGCGTTCGACGCGTCAGTTCAGGTCAGTCACCGGGTCAGGGCGCGGGCACCGTCACGCAGACGTCGCCGACGCAGCCGCCGCCGCCCTCGGGTCCGCCGCCGCCGCTACCGACACCGGGGACGGAGCCGCTGCCGCCTTCGGGTCCGCCGCTGCCGGTGGGCCCGCCCGGGATGGCGCCGCCGCCGCCCTCGGGTCCACCGCCACCGGTCGGACCGCCCGGGATCGAGCCACTGCCACCCTCGGGTCCACCGCTGCCGGTGGG
Source organism: uncultured Mycolicibacterium sp. (assembly GCA_964000695.1). Taxonomy (GTDB): domain Bacteria; phylum Actinomycetota; class Actinomycetes; order Mycobacteriales; family Mycobacteriaceae; genus Mycobacterium. Next base: position 25,347 of record CAXEZH010000204.1, read on the forward strand.
CCCGCCCGGAACGGCGCCGCCGCCACCGGGCTCCTCGCCCTCGGCTCCGCCGGGCGCCGGCGCCGGGGTCATCGGTGTCGTCGTGGTGCTCTCCTGCGATGTCGTGGATGTCGTGGTGGTCGTGGTCTCGTCACCACCCTCTCCCTCGGATCCGCACGCGGCCAGCAAAGGCGCCGCGGTGAGGGCCACCGTCAGCCCGAGGACCGCAGACCAGCGCCGCCAGCCGCCGCGAGTGGTCGACGATGCTGTGAGGGATTCGTGTGCCATTCCGAGTGCCATGTGCCCGCTTCCTAGTCGGCGTTTCGGTCGGCGCCGTTTTCCCGGAATCGCGGGTTTCTAACCTTGTTGGGAGAGCTGGCGTACCGCGACGATGCGGGCCTTGAGCTGATCGCTGGTCGCCGCGGCGACCGGGGGGCCACCGCAGATACGGCGCAGCTCGTTGTGGATCTGGCCGTGCGACTTGCCAGTGCGGTGGTGGGCGAGCGACACCAGCGTGTTGAGCTCTTTACGCAGGTCGCGCAGCTGGCCGTGGGTCGACGGTAGCGGCACCTCACCGTTGGCGGTGCGCTTGGTCAGCTGCGCCTCCTGACGCTGGCGCAGCAGGTCACGCATCGCCGCGGCGTCGAGCAGACCGGGGATGCCCAGGAAGTCGAGCTCCTCGTCGCTGCCCGCCGGCGTGGCCGTACCGAACGACGAGCCGTCGAAGATGACCTGGTCGAGTTCGGCGTCGGCGCCCAGGTACTCGATCTTGCGCTGCTCGTCGTCGCCCGGTTCGTCGCGCTTCTGCTCGGCCAATTCGGCGTCCAGCGGATCGTCGAGGGTCTCGCGGTGCGGTTTGCCCAGCACGTGGTTGCGTTGCGCCTCCATCTCGCTGGCCAGCAACAGCAGGTTGGGAACCGACGGCAGGAAGATGCTCGCGGTCTCGCCCGGCCGGCGGGAGCGGACGAACCGGCCGATCGCCTGGGCGAAGAACAGCGGCGTCGACGCGCTGGTGGCATACACGCCGACCGAGAGCCGCGGCACGTCGACACCCTCGGAGACCATCCGCACCGCCACCAGCCAGCGGGTGGTGCTCTCGGAGAACTGGGTGATCCGCAGTGAGGCGTCCTTGTCGTCGGAGAGCACCACGGTGGGCACCTCCCCGGTGATCTTGGTCAGCAGGTCGGCGTACGCGCGGGCCGAGGACTGGTCGGAGGCGATGATCATGCCGCCGGCGTCGGGCACGTGCTGACGCTTCTGTTGGAGCCGTCGGTCGGCCGCCTGGATGACCGCGGGCATCCACTCGCCGGCCGGGTTGAGCGCCGTCTTCCATGCCCGGGCGGTCTGTTCGGCGGTCAGCGGCTCACCCAGGCGGGCGGCGTGTTCCTCGCCGGCGCTGTCGCGCCAGCGAGCCTCGCCGGAGTACGCCAGGAACACCACCGGCCGCACCACCCCGTCGGCCAGCGCGTCGGCGTAACCGTAGGTGTGGTCGGCGGTGGAGTACTTGAAGCCCGCGGCGTCCTCTTCGTAGGTGACGAACGGGATGGCGCTGTCATCGCTGCGGAACGGCGTTCCGGTCAGAGCGAGCCGGCGGGTGGCGTCGTCGAACGCCTCGCGGATGGCGTCACCCCACGTCTTGGCGTCACCGCCGTGGTGGATCTCGTCGAAGACGACCAGCGTCTTGCGGTTCTCGGTGCGCACCCGGTGCCGGGTCGGGTGGCTGGCGACCTGGGCGTAGGTGACGACGACCCCGTGATACTCGGAGGACGTCTGCGAGTTGGAGTTGGAGAACTTCGGGTCCAGGGCGATGCCGTGGCGAGCGGCGGCCAGCGCCCACTGGATCTTGAGGTGCTCGGTGGGCACCACGATCGTGACGGCCTCGACGGTGCGCTCGGCCAGCAGCTCGCTGACGATGCGCAGCGCGAACGTCGTCTTGCCGGCGCCCGGGGTGGCCACCGCGAGAAAATCGCGGGGCGCCGCCGTCAGGTATTTGACCAGCGCACGCCGCTGCCAGCCGCGTAACGCCTGGGCGGCGGGGGCTCCGGAAGCGCCGGACATGGGTGCTGCATCTGCCTGCACCCACAACTCCTCCCCGACGTTTCGTCCTCGACTGCGGGACCGGAAAGCAGTTTAGGGCAGGCGGTTCCGCGGCCGCATCTCTGCTCGGCGTGTCCGGTGACCGCGTGTCCGCGACGGTCAGCCCGGCTCCTCGACGATGTGGTTGTCGTGGGCGACGAACCATTCGTGGCGCTCGTCGTCGGTCAGCTCACCCAGCCGCGCCAGGCCTTCGAAGTAGTGCTCGCGCGGCGCGCCGGGGGCGAACAGCATCAGCATGCTCAGCGGCTCGTCGGCCTCGTTGCGGAACCCGTGGACGCCGCCCGGGGGAACGTAGAGGAAGTCGCCGGCGTGCCCGTCGACCCAGTCGGCGCCGTTGTAGAGCGAGACGGTGCCCGACAACACGTAGAACGCCTCGGACATGCCCCGGTGGAAGTGCGGGCCCGGACCGCCCCCGTTGGGTGCGATCCGGATGCGGTAGAGCCCGTAGTCGCCGTCGGTGTCGGACTGGTTGGCCAGATAGTGGTACTGGACATGCCCGAAGGCGTCGTAGTCGGGCGGGGCATCGGCACGCTTGAGCCACGCGCTGGCCTCGGGTTCGTCGGCGGTGTAGCGCGGCGGGGGATAGGGCGGCACGACCAGCGACATGCCGCCCAGTCTGCCCGCCTCAGCCGACCGGGAAGACCACCTTGGTCAACTCCTCGGAGACCGCCCACAGTCGTCGCTGGAGATCCAGGTCGTAAGACTGGTCGCTGGATGCGACGACGACGGGATTGCCGCGTTGCTGGCCGACACCATCGGGTCCGTAGTACTGGCCGCCGAGCGCGCCCGGGTCGGTGGCTGCCCGCAGCGTCGGCAGTGCGCCCTTGTCTGCGGTCTGAGCGAACAGCACCGGCGCTGCGGCCAGGAACGCCCGCTCCACCGGACGGGGGAGATTGCGTGCGAGCTCGGTGGTCGAGGTGCCCGGATGCGCGGCGAGCGCGACGGTCTTGCCGCGTGGGGCCAGTCGGCGTTGAAGTTCGTAGGTGAACAGCAGGTTGGCCAGCTTGGATTGGGTGTAGGCGCCCATCCGGTTGTAGCGGCGCTCCCACTGCAGGTCGTCGAAGTGGATGGCGCCGCCCATCTTGTGGCCGTTGCTGCTGACGGGGACGATGCGGGCGCCGTCCACGTCGAGCAGCCGGTCCAGCAGCAGGCCCGTCAGCGCGAAGTGGCCGAGGTGGTTCGTGCCGAACTGCAACTCGAAGCCGTCCTTGGTGGTGGCCTTCGGGGTGGTCATCACGCCGGCGTTGTTGATCAGCAGGTCGAGCGACTCGAACTTCGTGTGCAGTTCCTCCGACGCCGCGCGGATGGACGCCAGCGACGTCAGGTCGAGTTCCTGCACCGTCACGTCGCCGCCGATGCGCGCGGCGGCCTGACGGCCCTTGTCGGTGTCGCGGACGGCGAGCACCACGCGCGCACCCTTGTCGGCGAGCGCTTTGGCGGTCTCGAAGCCGAGCCCGGTGTTGGCTCCGGTGATGACGGCG
>CAXEZH010000205.1:0-13953 GCA_964000695.1 uncultured Mycolicibacterium sp.
CGGTGAACGACAGCGGGGCGTCGGGACCGAGCTCCCGGCCCAGTCCGGAGGCCTTGAAACCGCCGAACGGGGTGTTGTATCGCACCGACGAGTGCGAGTTGACCGACAGATTGCCGGCCTCGACCGCGCGCGACACCCGCAGTGCCCGCGACAGGTTGTCTGTCCAGATCGAGCCGGACAACCCGTAGGCGGTGTCGTTGGCCAGTGCCACGGCGTCGGCCTCGTCGTCGAACGGCAGCACGGCGACCACCGGCCCGAAGATCTCCTCGGTAACGGATCGGTCACCGCGCTGCGGCGTGAGCACCGTCGGGGGAAACCAGAAGCCGGGCCCCTGGGGGGCGGAACCGCGGAACGCGACAGGGGCGTCGTCGGGCACATACGAGGCGACTGAGCTCCAGTGCGCCTTGGACACCAGCGGGCCCATCTCGGTGTCCTCGGCGTTCGGATCACCCACGGCGACGCCCTTGACCGCCGGTTCGAGCAGCTCCATGAAGCGGTCGTAGATGTTGCGCTGCACCAGGATACGGCTGCGCGCGCAGCAATCCTGACCGGCGTTGTCGAACACCCCGTAGGGTGCTGTCGCCGCGGCGCGTTCCAGATCGCAATCGTCGAAGACGATGTTGGCGCTCTTGCCGCCCAACTCCAGCGTCACTCGCTTGACGCGCGCGGCGGCGCCCGCCATCACCCGGGTGCCCACCTCGGTGGAGCCGGTGAAGACGATCTTGCGGACGTCGGGATGGGTGACGAAACGCTCCCCCACCACCTCGCCGGCGCCCGGCAGCACGCAGAGCAGGTCGGCCGGCAGGCCGGCTTCGACGGCGAGTTCGCCGAGCCGCAGCGTGGTCAGCGGAGTCCACTCGGCGGGCTTGACCAGCACCGCGTTGCCGGCGGCCAGCGCGGGGGCGAATCCCCACGCCGCGATGGTCATCGGGAAGTTCCACGGGGTGATGATCCCGACCACGCCGAGCGGCTCGTTGAACGTCACGTCCAACCCACCGGCCACCGGAATCTGCTTGCCCGACAGTCGTTCCGGCGAACCCGCATAGAACTGCAGCACGTCGCGGACGTGCCCGGCCTCCCACCGCGCTGAACCGATCGGATGACCGGAGTTGGCGACCTCGAGGGCGGCCAGCTCCTCGACGTGGGCGTCGACGACGGCCGCGAAATCCCGCAGTGCGCGCGCCCGCTCGGCCGGGGCCAGCCGGGCCCACTTGCGCTGAGCCGACTGTGCGCGGGCGACCGCGTCGTCGACGCCGGCGGTGTCGGTCAACTCGACTGTGCGCAGCAACTCCTCGGTCGCCGGGTTGATCACCTCACAGGTCGTCATGCACTCACCTTCTGTGTTTTTCGCTGCGCGAACGCCGACGACGCCTGCACCAGACCGGCGAACAGCCGCAGGTCGTCGAGCCGCTCCTCGGGATGCCACTGCACGGCCACCACCCAATGATCCGGGTAGCGGCGCGGGTCGGTCTCCACGGCCTCGATCACGCCGTCGGCGTCCAAGGCGCTGACGATCAGCCCGTCGCCGAGGCGGTCGATGGCCTGGTGGTGGTAGCACTGCGCGTCGGTGGCGGCGCCGACCAGCGCCTGCACCCGGGTACCCGAGACAGTGGTGATCGAGGACGTGGAGAACACCGCGTTGCCCTGCTGATGGCGGCTGTGGCCCACCACATCGGGCAGGTGCTGGTGCAGAGTACCGCCGAGCGCCACGTTGAGCACCTGAGCGCCCCGGCAGATGCCCAGCACCGGCAACCCGCGGCGCAGCGCCGCGTGCAGCAGGGCGAACTCGAAGTCGTCGCGGATGCGGCTGTCCTCGGCGGGTTCGTCGGTGGCGGGATGCCGGGGGCTGCCGTACGCGCCGGGGTCGACGTCACGGCCGCCGGTGATGATCAGCCCGTCGAGGCCGTCGAGCAGCGCATCGGCGGCCGCCGCGTCCACCGGTTGGGGCGGCAGCAGCACCGACATGCCGCCGGCGAGCCCGACCCCTTCGAAGTAGATGGCCGGCAGGAAACTGGCCCGCACATCCCACACCCCGGTCTGCGCCTGCTGCAGATAGGTGGTCAGCCCGATCGCGGGCCTGCGGCGGTGTTCCGGGCTAGAGCCGTTCAAAACAGCGCCTCCTTTCCCAATCGGTCACGGCGGCGTTGAAGGCCGCCAGCTCGACGCGTGCATAGTTCAGGTAGTGGTCGACGACGTCGTCTCCGAATGCGGCGCGAGCGATTTCGGATTTGTCGAGCAGTTCGGCGGCCTCACTCATCGTGGTGGGCAGCCGGTCGGCGCCGCTGGTGTAGGCGTTGCCGTCAGTGGCATCGGGCAGCTCGAGGCCCTGCTCGATGCCGTGCAGGCCGCCGGCGATCAACGCCGCGGTGGCCAGGTACTGGTTGACGTCTCCACCCGGGGCGCGGCACTCCATGCGCATGCCCGCACCGTGGCCGACCACCCGCAGTGCACACGTGCGGTTGTCGAGCCCCCAGGCGATCGCGGTGGGCGCGAAGCTGCCGTCGACGAAGCGCTTGTAGGAGTTGATGTTCGGGGCGTAGAACAACGTCAGCTCGCGCAGGGTGGCCAGTTGGCCGGCCACGAAACTCCGGAACATGGCCGACATTCCCAGCGGGTCGTTGTCGTCTGCGAACACGGCGGATCCGTCGGTGCCCTGCAGCGAGATGTGGATGTGGCAGCTGTTGCCTTCACGCTCGTCGAACTTCGCCATGAAGGTCAGGCTCTTGCCGTGTTGGTCGGCGATCTCTTTGGCGCCGTTCTTGTAGATGGTGTGGTTGTCGCAGGTGACCAGGGCGTGGTCGTAGCGGAAGGCGATCTCCTGCTGTCCGAGGTTGCACTCCCCTTTGACGCCTTCGCAGTACATTCCCGCGCCATCCATGCCGAGGCGGATGTCGCGCAACAACGGTTCCATGCGGGTGGAGGCCAGCATCTGGTAGTCGACGTTGTAGTCGGTGGCCGGCGTCAGGCCTCGGTAGTCGGCTTTCCAGGCGTCACGGAATGCGTCGTCGAACACCATGAACTCGAGTTCGGTGCCGATGTAGGGCACCAACCCGCGCTCGGCGAGACGATCGATCTGGCGGTTGAGAATGCTGCGCGGCGCCTGCTTCACCGGCTTGCCGTCAGTCCAGGACAGATCCGCCATCACCAGTGCGCTGCCGGGAATCCACGGCAGCAACCGCAGCGTGCTGAAGTCGGGGGTCATCACCATGTCGCCGTAGCCGGTCTCCCAGCTGGAGATGGCGTAACCGTCGACGGTCTCCATGTCCACGTCGACGGCCAGCAGGTAGTTGCAGCATTCGGCACCGTGCTCGGCGACGTCGTCGACGAACAGCCGCGCCGAGACCCGCTTGCCGGTGAGCCGGCCCTGCATGTCGGTGAAGGCCACGATCACCGTGTCGATGTCACCCGTAGCGACCAACTGCTCGAGCTCGGCCTGCGTCAACATGCCCTTTTGTGCACCCATCACTTCTCCTCGCCACGCCGTCGAACACGGTTGTCTGTGCTGGCAAGTCAACCATTGGCTACCCGCCGCGGGACCGCCATCGCCGGTATTCACCGCACATCCGACGTCGAAAGGTAGGACAGCAGACCTTTTCAAATCATATGGTCCGAAAGCAAGCTGCACACCCCGCCGAGTGACCAGGATCGCGAACCCGACGTCAGTGCGCCGGTTTGGCAGAGTTCCCCTAGGGTAAATATTCCGTTGCCGATGCGGCCTCAACCAGGGCCGCCGACAACGGCGTCGATGTCAGCCGACACAGAGTAGGGTCGAACAGGTGTGTGGAGCCACCGGCGAGGTACGCCTCGACGGAAGAACCCCGGATATCGGTGCCGTCTCCGCGATGGCCCAAGTCATGGTCCCCCGCGGACCCGATGCCGCCGGCGTGTGGTCCCAGGGCCGGGTAGCCCTCGGGCATCGCCGACTGAAGATCATCGACCTCACCGAGGCCGGCGCCCAACCCATGGTCGACTCCGAACTCGGGCTGTCGATCGCCTGGAACGGCTGCATCTACAACTACGAGCCGTTGCGCGACGAACTGATGAGCCACGGCTACCGGTTCTTCTCGCACAGCGACACCGAGGTGCTGCTCAAGGGCTACCACCATTGGGGCGACAAGTTCGTCGACCACCTCAAAGGCATGTACGCCTTCGCCATCGTCGAACGCGACAGCGGTCGAGTGCTGCTGGGCCGCGACCGCCTGGGCATCAAACCGCTCTACATCAGCGAGAACTCCGACCGGATCCGGTTCGCGTCGTCGCTGCCCGCCCTGCTGGCCGGCGGAGACATCGACACCCGGATCGACCAGGTCGCGCTGCACCACTACATGACCTTCCATTCGGTCGTGCCGCCGCCACGGACGATCCTGCGCGGCGTCGGCAAGCTGCCGCCGGCCTCGCTGATGGTGATCGAGCCCGACGGCACGCGGACCACGAAGGTCTACTGGGAGCCCGACTTCACCCGCTGTGACGAGCGCGCCGACTGGTCCGAACGCGACTGGGAGGACGCGGTTCTGCACTCGCTGCGGGTGGCGGTGGAGCGGCGCCTGGTCGCCGACGTCCCGGTGGGCTGCCTGCTGTCGGGCGGGGTGGACTCCAGCCTGATCGTCGGGTTGCTCGCCGAAGCCGGCCAGCACGGACTCAAGACGTTCTCCATCGGCTTCGAGTCTGTCGGCGGCGTCGAGGGCGACGAGTTTCGCTACACCGACATCATCGCCAAACGCTTCGACACCGATCATCACCAGATCCGGATCGGCACCGACCGGATGTTGCCGGCCCTCGACGGCGCGATCGGCGCCATGAGCGAACCGATGGTCAGCCATGACTGCGTGGCCTTCTATCTGCTCAGCCAGGAGGTCGCCAAACACGTCAAGGTGGTGCAGTCCGGCCAGGGCGCCGACGAGGTCTTCGCCGGTTACCACTGGTATCCGCCGATGGGCGAGCCTTCGGCAGCGTCGGTGGAGGGGTCGGTCGCCAGCTATCGGGCGGCGTTCTTCGACCGCGACCAGTCCGCCTACGCCAAGCTGGTATCGCGGGCCGTGGCCACCGAAGACGATCCCAGCGAGCGGTTCGTCGCCGAACATTTCGCGCGCCTCGGCGCCGCTACCGGGGTTGACCGCGCGCTGCGCCTGGACACCACCGTGATGCTGGTCGACGATCCGGTCAAGCGGGTCGACAACATGACGATGGCCTGGGGCCTGGAAGGCCGGGTCCCGTTCCTCGACCACGACCTGGTCGAGTTGGCCGCCACGTGTCCACCCCAGTACAAGACCGCCCACGACGGCAAGGGTGTGCTCAAGCAGGCCGCCCGGCGCGTGATCCCCGCCGACGTGATCGACCGGCCCAAGGGGTACTTTCCGGTGCCCGCGCTGACCCACCTCGAAGGGCCGTACCTGGACCTGGTCCGCGACGCGCTCTACGCCCCGGAGGCCAAGGAACGCGGACTGTTCCGGCCCGACGCCGTCGAGCAGCTGCTGGCCGACCCCAACGGCCGGCTGACCCCGCTGAGGGGTAACGAGCTCTGGCAGATCGCGCTGCTGGAGCTGTGGCTGCAGAAGCACGGCATCCGGGGCCCGGCCGCATGAGCACACTCGACCCCCGTGCCGAGCAGGCCGGTGAGCAGACCGAGGCGATCACGCTGTCGCTGCACCAGGCCTCCCCGCCGGAGCTGGTCGAGTCGATGTCCGAGGACGTGGTCCTTGAACTCGGTTGGGGGCGATTGATTTTCGGCCAGACGTTCGCGGACCCCGAGAACCTCGCCGACGTGCTGCGTGAGGAGGCCAAGGGGCGGCGCGACATCTGCATCTACGCCCGAGAGCCGCATGTGCTGGTCTCCCGCGCCCCGGCCGAGCTGTTCATCGATCCCAGCCACACCTACCGGCTGCGGTTCACCGACGACGACCACACCGCGCCGACCCAGCGCGGATTCACGATCCGCGCGCTGCGCAGCCGTGAGGAAGCCGACGAGATGAACCGCGTCTACGTCCGGTGCGGAATGGTGCCCGCCCCCGTCGACGTCATCTGGGACAACCACTTACATCGGGATGCGGTGGACTATCTGATCGCGGTCACCGACGACGGCGCCGTTCTCGGCACTGTGACCGGCGTAGACCACGTGGAGCTGTTCAGCGATCCGGAGAACGGCTCGAGCCTGTGGACACTGGCGGTCGACCCGGCGGCACCGCTGCCCGGGGTGGGTGCGGCGCTGACCCTCGCCCTGGCCGAGTTGTACCGCACACGGGGCCGGTCCTACATGGACCTGTCGGTCGCCCACGACAACGGCGCCGCGATCGCGCTGTACGAGAAGCTGGGATTCACCCGGGTCCCCGTCATGGCGGTCAAACGCAAGAACGCCATCAATGAGCCGCTGTTCACCCATCCCCCGGAAACGGTGGACGACCTCAACCCGTACGCGCGGATCATCGCCGACGAGGCCATCCGCCGCGGCATCTGGGTCGAGGTGATCGACGCCGAGGCCGGCGAGATGAAGATGTCGCACGGTGGACGCAGCGTCATCACGCGGGAGTCGTTGTCCGAGTACACCTCTGCCGTCGCGATGAGCCGGTGCGACGACAAGCGACTCACCCGGCGCATCGTGTCCGAGGCCGGTATCGCCGTGCCGCTTGGGCGGCTGGCGACCTTCGACCAGGCCGACCACGACTTCCTGGCCGAGGTGGGCGACGTCGTCGTCAAACCCACCCGCGGCGAGCAGGGCAAAGGCATCACGGTCGGGGTCACCGACTCCGGGGAACTGGACGCGGCGCTGGCGCGGGCCCGCGAGCAGTACCCCGAGGTGCTCATCGAACAGCGCGCCGAGGGTGACGACCTGCGGCTTGTCGTCATCGACGGCAAGGTGGTCGCCGCGGCGCTGCGTCGGCCGGCGGAGGTCACCGGCACGGGCCGGCACACCATCCGTGAGCTGATCGAAGCGCAGAGCCGCCGCCGGGCCGCCGCGACGGGCGGCGAGTCGGTCATCCCGATGGATGCCGTGACCGAGGCCACGGTCACCGAGGCGGGCTGGTCGTTCGACGACGTACTGCCCGAGGGTGAGCGTCTGCGTGTGCGTCGCACCGCGAACCTGCACCAGGGCGGAACCATTCACGACGTCACCGCGATCGTGCATCCGGACCTGCGCGCAGTGGCCGTCACCGCGGCCGCCGCGATCGGCATTCCCGTGACCGGCATCGACCTGCTGGTACCGGACGTCACCTCGCCCGACTACGTGTTCATCGAGGCCAACGAACGTCCCGGGTTGGCCAACCACGAGCCGCAGCCCACCGCAAAAGCATTCGTGGACTTCCTGTTTCCGAACCAGCCGGGGTTGCCGCAGGCCTGGACCCCGGACGAGGCGGCCCGCACCAGAGATCAGCAGCGGTAGTACATCACCACGTGCTCGTACGCATGACGATCTCGGTCGCCAGTTGGGCCGTCGAATCGGCCGCGTTGCGCCGGCCGAGCAGGTCCACGATCCGGTACTCGCCGTAGACGAAGCGCTGGCTGGCGACCGCCATGGCGCGGGCGGCTTTGGTGCTGACCAGAATCGTGGTGTTCAGCTCCACCGGCGGGCAGTGCTCGTCGCGGATGACTCCGGCCGGATCGGCCACCCGCGGGTGCCCGCGGTCGACGGCCACCAGCCCGATGAACCGGTCGAGCCGGGTGGCGGCCAGCTCCCAGGCCAGCTCACCGCCCAGCCGGTCACCCACCAGTAGCGCCCAGCGCACATCGAGCGAGTCCAGGATGCCGACGACCGATTTGCCGGTCAGGCGGGGATCCGGGCCGATCACCACGGTACGCAGGGACGCGGTGTGCAGCCGCTGACAGACAGGATCGTAGGCCGCCGGGGCCTGATGCGCGGCACCGAGCACGACCACGACCGAACCCTTCTCCGGGCCCGCCACCTCGACGGGCACGCCGAAGCCGTCGACGGTCACCATGGGAGAGGGCATTGCGTCACGCTACAGCCAGCGGCGCTGTCAGTGGGCAGCTTTCACCGCTCTTGATGGGCGCAGTCATGCGGCCTGCGCGGCCTTGTCGGCCTGCTTGGCCATGACCTCCAAAAACGTCTGCGGCAGCGTGGCTTTGACGTCGATCGTGGGATCCGGGGTCGGGAAGGCGATCCCGAACACCGCCATCGAGCCCACATTCTCGAACGAGAAGAACACGCTGCGCTCCGCCCCCGCCAGATGCATGGTCTGCTCGTACACCAGCGCCTGCGGTCGCGGGGTGTCCAGCCGCGTCGTGGTCATCGGGATCCCCGGATCCGACGGATCGAAGAACGTCTTGTACGTCGCACACCGTTCGGCAGTGGCTGCCAGCCGGTCCAGATCCAGCGACCACGTGAGCACCGTGATCACCAGGCGCGCACCGTCATAGTCGACGACGTACTCCGCAGCACTGCCAGGTCCCCGCTCCGCGGTGTCGGCGATGTCGCGAGTCATCCCGTCGGTGCAGCCCTCCGGAGTGGACAGCATCGGCGGCGGTGCCCCCGCGCCGTCCCCCTGGCCCGGGTCGCGGTTGATCCGTTCGAAGCCGACACCGGCGGGAAAATCCGCGGCGGTCAGCACAGCCCGCTCGAGACGGGCGCCGGGCCACGTCGGCGTGCCGGTCACCGCCTGCCCGCAGCCCGTCAGGACAACCACCGCCATCGCCGCGCCCACCGCGTGCCGGATCATGGACCCAGGCTACCGATGCCTCACAGCTGGGTCAGGATCTCCGCGCCCGAGTCGGTGACCACCAGGGTGTGCTCGAACTGCGCGGTCCACTTCTTGTCCTTGGTGGCGACCGTCCAGTCGTCATCCCAGATCTCGTAATCGAGCTCGCCGAGGTTGATCATCGGTTCGATGGTGAACGTCATGCCGGGTTCGAGCACCGTCTGCACCGAGGGCTGGTCGTAGTGCAACACCACCAAGCCGTTGTGGAAAGTCGTACCGATGCCGTGTCCGGTGAAGTCGCGAACCACGTTGTAGCCGAAGCGGTTCGCGTAAGCCTCGATGACGCGACCGACCACCGACAGCGCGCGGCCGGGCTTGACCGCCTTGATGGCACGCAGGGTGGCTTCGTGGGTCCGTTCGACCAGCAGCCGGTGCTCCTCGCTGACGTTACCGGCCAGGAACGTCGCGTTGGTGTCGCCGTGCACGCCGTCGATGTAGGCGGTGACGTCGATGTTGACGATGTCACCGTCCTCGATGACCGTGGAGTCGGGGATGCCGTGGCAGATGATCTCGTTGAGCGACGTGCAGCATGACTTCGGATAGCCCTTGTATCCCAGTGTCGAGGGATACGCGCCGTGATCGACCATGTACTCGTGGGCGACCCGGTCCAGGTGATCGGTGGTGACCCCCGGCGCGACCGCCTTACCCGCCTCGGCGAGCGCACCGGCGGCGATGCGCCCGGCGACCCGCATCTTCTCGATCACCTCAGGGGTCTGCACCCACGGTTCGCTGCCCTCCCGTGCGGTCGCCTTGCCCACGTACTCGGGGCGCTCGATCGAGCGTGGCACCGGCAGCGTCGGCGAGACCACACCGGGACGGAGGGCACTGCGTACAGACATGTAGCAATGCTAGCCGTCGAAGATCTGGGTAATCTCGTCGCGCTTGTTCGACATCTCGTTCTCGATATAGAACGCGTTCGCAAGGGAGAGCGCCAACAACACCGCCGCGAGGATGCGGACCCACTGAGCGGCACCCATGAAGAAGGCGAGAGCGGTCCCAGCGGCAACGACAGCTACGCCCATCCACACCGGACCCGAACCGGTCATCAGGCTGACCGATTGCATCGACATAAAGAGCCCGATGACGACGAGGACGCAGACGCCTACCGCGACCGCCGCCTCTTTGCCACTGTTGGACGTAGCCGCTGGGCTCGACGCGGGTCGACTCGGGGTTGACTCGGCGACGTTGTTCCCCGTGGGCCCTAATGCTGGTCCAGGCCTGTGGGTTGGCACTAGCTCCAACTCGTCAAAGCCAAATGCGTACGGATCGGAGTCGCCGCTGAACTTGACACAAACTCCGGAGCCATCCTCCAACAACGCGTAGATCGTCCCGATATGCCCGTCGTGGTCGTCGCCCGGCGCGACCACCCTCACTAGGTCCTTTGGGCGCAAGCGGGATGTTCTAGTTCTCCCCGGCTCGACCTTGGGCTGTGCAGCACGTGGAGCAGCGGTGTGGCTCTGTCTGTGCTCGCGTTTGCCACTGGGCAAGCCCTCGGCGACGACGAGAGCTGATCCGCACTCCCCGCAGAAGTGCTGACCGTCAGGATTTCCATGGCCATTCGGACACTTCGTCATAGCTTTTCGCCCCCAGCTTTCAGTCAGCGCAGGCAAGGATGCGCTTCCCGTCCTTCCGCTCGCCCATTGCCCTTCGATCCCCGAGTGTTAAAGCGCGAACATACCGGATCAGCGGTGACTGCCGCGGCGATCTTTCTGCGATGGACTCCGTAGCAGGTTAGGTGCATGACAACGGCTTTGACCGTCGACGTTTAGCTGTTTGTTAGCGTTCCGGAATGCAGGTCACCCCTGGACACTTGTTCGCACAGCTGGACTTCCGAGACGTCGAGGAATCCGACGAGCGCCTGGTGATCGAGTTGGACAACCGTCCCGATCTGGTGAACCGGCGCGGTGCGCTACAGGGTGGGCTGGTGGCCACGCTGATCGACATCGCCGCTGGTCGTCTCGCCGACCGTCACGTCGGGCCGGGTCAGGACGTGACGACCGCCGACATGACGATCCATTTCTTGGCGCCCATCCTGGAGGGTCCCGCTCGGGCCGAGGCCACCGTGGTGCGAGCGGGGCGACGGCTGTCGATCATCGCCGTCGACGTCACCGACGCGGCGCGGGACCGCCTGGCGGCGCGCGCCACATTGAGCTTCGCGGTACTCGACCCGCGCTGACACCGGACAGGCGGCTCACGCCACCCCGGCCGGACAGCCGGCTCACGCCACCCCGGCCGGACAGGCGGCTCACGCCACCGTGATCGACGCCAGCGCCGAGCGCACCCGCGTAGGCAGTGATCCACCGTGGACGAGCCAGTCGTCGAGCGCGACCCGCACCGAGGCCATGGCCAACGCCCCCAACAACCGCGGGCGTGGGTCATCTGGCACCAGGTCGGTGAACCGCGGGGTCACGAGCTCGGCGATCGCGGCTTCGTAGCGCAGGTAGATCTGCAGCGTCCAGGCGCTGAACACCGGCGACGACCGGGTCAGCGCGGCCAGCTCGCGCACCTGGTCACTGATGGCCTCGAACCCGTCACCGAGGTCGTCGAACGCGCCGCGTACCGCGGAGTCGGCGGCCAGGCCGGGGGGCTGGGTGGCCAGGGCGACGGTGATCACGTCGAGCCACCAGGTGGTCATTCCCTCGGCGACCGCGTCTTCCTTGGCCGAGAAGTAGCGGAAGAACGTGGCTCGTCCGACCTCGGCCGCGGCGGCGATCTGTTCCACGGTCGCGCCGGCGAGCCCGTGGTCGGCAACGGCGCGTGCCGCGGCCGCCGCGATCCTCGCCTTCGTCGCGCGCTGCTTGCGCACGGTCAGACTTTCGCGCGAATCACGACTCGAGACGGCGTCCATGATGAGACTATGTCTCACTGTGGAGGTAGAAGGCAACGACGTGGCCGCCGCGGCGCTCGCCGGGTGGGGATTCGTTCGCGAGATGATGGCGGACCTGACCGCGACGGTCGTCGACGATGCGGCCGACGAACGTGAACTGCTCGAAGGCCTGCAGGTGCTGGCCAAGGTCAGCGCACTGTGCACCGAATTGTCCGTGGAGGCCGACCCGCAGCGCCCGCTGTTCTTCGACATGTGCACGCCCACCCGGATGATCGGCGGACCCAACCCCGACGGGCGTTACCTGCTGGCCGCGATCCGCGGCGACCGGGCATACCGGATCAGCGGAACCCGCGGCACCACTGCCTATCTGGGCTTCCAGGTACTCGCCGGCACCGGCCTCACACCGCGCCGGATGGCCGCCTATCTCGGTGACCGTGACCTGCACTACGTCGATGGATCCTTCGAGCTGTTGCTTTCGTCCACCCGACCGGCCGCAGACGAACTCGGCACCGCGCAGTGGGTTCCGATTCCCGACGACGCCTCCGCGGTCGTGGTGCGCGAGTACATCGCCGACAGGTGGTCGGAATCGGCGGCCGTCATGGCCATCGACTGCCTCGACGCGGAAGCGCTGCAGCCGGTCTCGGATGCGGCCACCGGCGAGGCGTTCACCGCGATGGCCTGGACCATGGTCAAGCTCGCCACCCTGCACCGCACGGTGATGCCCGAGCTGCTGGCCCAGCCCAACCGCCTGGTCACCGCTGAGGCCGCCGAGCTCGGCGCCGCCGACACGACGCCCGACAACCTCTACATGATCGGCTCGTTCGCGCTGGACCCCGATGAATCGTTGGTGCTGGAGTTCACTCCCCCGCAGACCCGGTTCTGGAACGTCACGCTGGAAAACGTCTGGCACGAGTGCCTCGAGCCGCGCCACCGGCACAGCTCGGTCACCAACAAGGGCGTGGCACCGGATCGGTCCGGGGTGGTGCGGATCGCGATCGGCGCCGAGGACTTCGGACACGGACACTGGCTGGACACCGGGGGCCGGCGCCGCGGCTTCGTGATCCTGCGCTTGCTGGACAACCCGGCGCCTCCGACGGTGCACACGTCGGTCCGGCAGCGAGGCGACGCGTCGTGAGCACAACACGTTTCCGCCCTGACGACCTGATCGAGCAGGCCTGCGACGTCGCCGGTGGTGCCGACTTCGGGGAGGACGGCTGGCGCGAGGGGCTGGACAGGGTGTGCGACGGTCTGATCACCCAGGCCCGACTCAACGCGCTCGGGGTCGAGATCGCCTCGGCCGACCTCGTGCGGGCGCTGACCCACCGCCTCCAGATCACTGCCTGGCGCGAGACTCACCCCGAGGTCGCCACCGCACCGGTCGAGCGACCCATCGTCATCGTCGGACAGCCCCGCACCGGCACCACGATCCTGTTCGATCTGCTGGCCACCGACCCTGCCCTGCGGGCGCCGCTGACCTGGGAGGTGGACAACCCGCATCCTCTCCCAGATCCGAGGGAGTACGAGACCGACCCGCGCATCGCCGCCACCCAGGCCGCCATCGAGATGTCCGAGCAGATCGTGCCCGGCCTGCTGGTGCACCATCCGATGGGGGCCCGAGTCGGCCAGGAATGCGTGCGCATGACCGCCGGCCAGTTCACCAGCATGATCTTCTCGGTGCAGTACCGCCTGCCCGACTACTACCGGTGGCTGCTCTACGACGCCGACCATGGGCCGGCCTACCGGTACCACCGGATGTTCCTGCAGCATCTGCAGTCCGCCGTTGGCGGGCAGTGGCTGCTGAAATCGCCGGCGCATCTGTGGCATCTCGACGCCCTCATCGCCGAATATCCCGACGCCCTGATCGTGCAGACCCATCGCGACCCCCTCAACGTGATCTCCTCGATCAGCGCGCTGACTCATCATCTGCGCCGGCTGGCCTCCGATGAATCCTCGATCACCGACTGTGCCGCCCAATCCTGCGAAGAGATCGTCGTCGGGTTGGAACGGGCCACCGAGATGCGTGATTCCGGGGTGCTGCCCGAAAGCCAGGTCATCGACGTGCACTTCGCCGACTTCATGCGTGACCCGCTGGCCACTGTCCGCACGCTGTACACGGCGCTGGGCCGAGAACTGGACTGCACCACCGAAACCCGGATGCGTGAACACCTGGCCGCCCATCCCGGCGATCACGGCGGCACGCGCTACCGCTGGTCCGACACCGGTCTTGACGCCGGCGAGGTGCGGGAGCGGGTGCGCCGATACCAGGAGCGCTACGGCGTGGCCGACGAACCGCTCAGGTAGTGCGGGCGAACCGGTTGCGGCGCCAGCCCTTTCGGGGACCCCGCACGTCGACCGAACCGCAGACCACCTTGCCGGTGAGGATGACGTGCGGCTTCCCCTCGGCGGGGGCGTCTTTGC
>CAXEZH010000206.1:0-9439 GCA_964000695.1 uncultured Mycolicibacterium sp.
CCCGCCGCACGATGCGCAGCACCCGGTGGTCGGTGGCGCGCAACGCGTAGACCAGCGCCGTGCCGATCAGACCTGAAGAGCCGGCGATCGCGATGACCGAGTCAGGGGGCATCGACACCGTCGTCTACAACCCGAGATCGGCCTCGAAGGCACCCTCTTCCAGCCGGCGCTTGATCGTGGTCACGAACCGGCCGGCGTCGGCGCCGTCGATCAGACGGTGGTCGTAGGTCAGCGGCAGGTAGCACACCGAACGAACACCGATCGACTCGTTGCCGAAGTCGTCGACGATCACCCGCGGCCGCTTGACGATGGCTCCCGTGCCCAGCATGGCCGCCTGCGGCGGAACCAGGATCGGGGTGTCGAACAGCGCGCCCTGGCTGCCGATGTTGGTGATGGTGAACGTGCCGCCCGACAACTCGTCGGGCTTGAGGTCACCGGAGCGGGCACGTCCGGCGATGTCGGAGATCGCCCGGGCCAGCCCGCCGAGGGACAGGTCCCCGGCGTTCTTGATGACCGGGGAGAGCAGACCCTGCTCGGTGTCGACGGCGAAGCCCAGGTGCTCGGCGTCGTAGTAGGTGATCTCCTTGGCCTCTTCGTTGTAGCTGGCGTTGACGTTGGGATGGATCTTCAGCGCGTCGATCACCGCGCGGGCGATGAACGGCAGGTAGGTCAGGTTCACGCCTTCGCGCTCGGCGAACTTGGCCTTCGCCTTGGCCCGCAGCGCCACGATCTTGGTCATGTCGACCTCGTGGGTCTGCGTCAGCTGCGCGGTGGCCTGCAGCGACTCCCGGGTCTTCTTGGCCGTGATCTGACGGATCCGGTTGGCCTTCTGCGTGGTTCCCCTCAGATGCGCCAGCGCGGGCGAGGGTTCCGCGGGGGCCGGCGCCGCCTTCGCTGGTGCGGCCGCGGCGGGCTCGGATTCCGGTGCCGCCGACTTCTTCTCGTCGGCGGCGGCGAGGACGTCCTGTTTGCGAATCCGACCGCCCACCCCGGTGCCCTTGACCGTCGACAGGTCGACGCCGTTCTCGTTGGCGAGCTTGCGCACCAGCGGTGTCACGTACGGCGACGAGTCACCCGACGACTCCTTCGCTGCAGCCGGCTTGGACTCGGGCTTCGATTCGGGCTTGGGCTCGGGCTTCGGTTCCGGCTTGGGCTCGGACTTGGGTTCGGGTGCCTTCTCCTTGGCCGGCTCGGGCTCAGGTTCCGGCTCGGGCTCGGGCTCTGGCTCTGGTTCGGGCTCTGGCTCTGGTTCGGGCGCGCTGTCACCGCCGCCGGAGTCCGGCTCGCCGATCTTGGCGAGCTCGCCGCCCACCTCCACGGTGTCGTCTTCCTCGGCCGTGATGGACAGCAGCGTGCCCCCGACAGGGGAGGGGATCTCGGTGTCGACCTTGTCGGTGGACACCTCGACCAACGGCTCGTCCACCTCGACGCTGTCGCCGACCTTCTTCAGCCACCGCGTCACCGTTCCCTCGGTGACGGACTCACCCAGCTCGGGCATCAGCACCGGTGTCGACGAACCCCCGGAGCCCGACGATCCGCCCGACGACTTGGCAGCAGGCTCGGGTTCAGGTTCGGGCTCGCTGTCCTCGGCTGCCGCGTCCTCGTCCCCGCTGTCCTCGTCCCCGCTGTCATCGGACTCGGCACTGTCGTCGGAGTCGGCTGAGTCACCGGAGTCGGCTGAGTCACCGGAGTCGTCGGACTCGGCTGAGTCATCGCTGTCAGCTGAATCGTCGCTGTCATCGGCGTCGCCGATCACCGCCAGCTCGCCACCGACCTCGACGGTGTCGTCCTCCTGGGCGATGATCTTCTTCAGCACACCGCCAGCCGGCGAAGGGATTTCGGTGTCGACCTTGTCGGTCGACACCTCCAGCAGTGGCTCATCTTCCTCGACCGTGTCACCCTCCTGCTTCAGCCAGCGGGTGACTGTCCCCTCGGTGACGCTCTCACCGAGTGCGGGCATCTGAACGGAGATGGCCATATTGTCGTGGCTCCCTTGCACGGTCGGACGCGGGTAACTGCACTGCGCTTCCCATCCTGTCACGTCTGCCGCAACGTTTCGCCGTGGACCGGCTTACTGGCCGCTCTGGCACTATCGAAAGAGGAGTCGTCCAACTCGAGCCGGAGAGGAGCACGCGCAAGGTGGGACTGTTCGACAGGTTTCGCCGTCGGCGCGGGGGACGCACGGCCACCAGCGATCGGGCCGCTGATCTGCGGTACCTGCAGCAGTGGGTGGCCGAGCACAAGGGCGTGGAGGCATTCGTGGAGCCCAAGACCACGGTCACCGAGGTGACGGTGGTGCTCGTGGCTGCCGACGGTGAATGGACGCGGCGCCGCGCCGGCGGACAATCGGGTGCACGCCGGCTGTCGGACCGGCTCAAGATTCCGGTCTACGACGTGCAGAAGGTCGGCTACCCGCAGCGCATGCGTGACTACGACGCGCGCCAGCGGATCCTGCGCAAGCGCGCAGCCCGGGAGGAGCTCGGCGACCGGTAGGGTCCGCTCGTGGTCGTCAACAGCGAGGGACTGCACATCGCCGTGTTCGAGGAGGGCCGCAGCGACGGGCCCACGGTCCTGTTGGTCAGCGGTCACCCCGACAGCCACACCGTCTGGGATCCCGTGGTCGCGCGTCTGCAGGACCGCTTCCGCATCGTCCGCTACGACCCGCGGGGTGTCGGTGACTCGTCGGTGCCGTCGGGCACGGCCGCCTACCGGGTCGCTCGGCTGGCCGACGACTTCGCCGCAGTGCTCGCAGCGATCTCGGTCGACTCCGACGTTCACGTCGTCGCCCACGGCTGGGGCTCGAGCGCAGTGTGGGAGCACCTGACCGCACCTCGCGGCGGTGCATCGGTGGCGTCGTTCACCTCGGTACCCGGCCCCGATCTGGCGCATCTGCGCCAATACCTGGCGGATTCGCTGCGCCATCCGTACCGGCCGCGACGTTTCCTGCGCGGCGC
Organism: uncultured Mycolicibacterium sp.; assembly: GCA_964000695.1. Lineage (GTDB taxonomy): Bacteria > Actinomycetota > Actinomycetes > Mycobacteriales > Mycobacteriaceae > Mycobacterium. The sequence goes on from CAXEZH010000206.1 coordinate 2,955, forward strand.
TGCCCAGCTCGGCCGACTGGCGTCGGCTGCGCCCCAGCTGCTGTCGGACAAGCAGTGCCGGGCCAACCTCCGCGGCGGCACCGGCGGTGACCTCACCGTCGACATCCCAGTCCAGCTCATCGTCGCTACCGCCGACAAGCATCTCGGCCCGCACGTCTACGACGACGTGCCGGTGACGCAGCTCTGGCGGCGCGACGTCAAGGCCGGCCGTGACATCGTGTCGTCACACCCGCAGGTGCTGGCCCGCGCGGTCGCCGAGTTCGTCGAACATCTCGGGGGCGCCCCGGCCGCGCGGGAGTTGCGTCGCGCCCAGGTCGGTCGAGCGCGCAAGCCCTTCACCGACAACCTGGTGGCGGTGACCGGCGCCGGCAGCGGAATCGGCCGCGAGACCGCACTGGCGTTCGCGCGGGCCGGCGCCGACGTCGTGATCAGCGACATCGATCAGCAGGGTCTGGCCGAGACCGCGCGGCGAGTGGCTGCCGAGGGCGCCGAGGCATACAGCTACCCCCTCGACGTGGCCGATGCGGCGGCGGTGGAGGCGTTCGCGGCGCAGGTGTGCGCGACCCACGGCGTGCCCGACGTGGTCGTCAACAACGCCGGGGTGGGCCATGCCGGCTTCTTCCTCGACACGCCCGCCGAGGAGTTCGACCGGGTCATGGACATCAACTTCGGTGGCGTCGTCAACGGTTGTCGTGCCTTCGCCCCCCGGCTGGTGGAGCGGGGGACCGGCGGGCACATCGTCAACGTCGCCTCGATGGCCTCCTACACGCCGGTCAACGTCATGAACGCCTACTGCACCTCCAAGGCCGCGGTGTTCATGTTCTCCGACTGCCTACGGGCCGAACTCGATGCCGCCGGGGTGGGGCTGACCACCATCTGCCCGGGCGTCATCGGCACCAACATCGTCGAGACCACGCGATTCTCGTTACCGCAGGCGCGCCTCGGCGACGTGGACACGGTGCGCGGCCGCGCACGACGTGGGTTCGCGGTGCGCCGGTACGGTCCGGAGAAAGTGGCCGCGGCCATCGTCGATGCGGTGGTGCGCAAGCAGGCGGTGCGCCCGGTGACGTTCGAGGCGCACGCCGTCTACGGCGTCTCGCACGCACTGCCGCAGGTCATGCGCAGTACGGCGCGAGGCGGGAACATCCTGTAGTCAGCCGTTCCGCGCGATGTCCTCGAGCACCGCGAACATCGTCCGGGTCGGCACCCCCGTGCCGCCCTTCGGCGTGTAGCCCCACGGGCCGCCGGAGTTGTAGGCCGGCGCGGCGATGTCGATGTGCGCCCACTGGACACCGTCGCTGACGAACTCGCGCAGGTAGGTTCCCGCCACCAGCATTCCGGCGAAGCGGGACCCGCTGACGTTGGCCAGATCGGCGACCGTCGATTTCAGGTCGTCCTTCAGCTCCTCGGGCAGCGGCATCGCCCAGCCGTTTTCGCCGACGGACTGCGAGATCTCGGCCACCCGGTCGCGGAACTCGTCACTGCCCATCACCCCCGGCGTCCGAGCACCCAGCGCCACGGTCTGTGCACCCGTCAACGTCGACGTCTCGATCAGGTAGTCCGGCTCGTCCTCGCATGCGCGCACGATCGCGTCGGCCAGGATCAGCCGGCCCTCGGCGTCGGTGTTGAGCACCTCCACGGTGATCCCGCCGTACTGGGTCAGCACGTCACCGGGCCGCTGCGCGGTCGACGACGGCATGTTCTCGGCCATCGGCACCGTCGCGACGACGTCGATCGGCAGCTTCTGCTGGGCGGCCAGCACCACGGTCGCGATCACCGCGGCCGCCCCACCCATGTCGGAGGTCATGTGGTGCATGTTGGCCGCCGGCTTGATCGAGATGCCTCCGGTGTCGAACGTGACACCCTTGCCCACCAGAGCCACCGACTTGCTGTTCTTGGTCTTGGCGCCGCGATGGCTCAACCGGACCAGGCGGGGCGGACGCGACGATCCTTTGCCGACCCCGATGATCCCGCCGTACCCCTCCCTGGCCAGCGTCTTGTCGTCGAGCACCTCGACGTCGAGACCCGCCGCGTCGCCCAAAGCCTTTGCGCGCTTGGCGAATTCGGCAGGGAAGAGATGGCTGGGCGGGGTGTTGACGAAATCGCGGGCAGTGGCGACCGCGGTGGCGATCGCCGCCGCCCGGGCGGCGATGTCCTTCGTCGCGGCCCGGGTGTCGGGGGTCAGCACGCTGATCTTGCGCACCCCGGCGTCGCGGGGCGCTGTCTTGTCGCTGCGGAAGGCGGTGAACCGGTAGGCGCCCAGGATCAACCCCTCGACCGATGCCTCCAGGTCGATGTCCGACAACGTGGTGATGACCGTCTCCACCCCGGACAGCGAGCGCGCGGCCGCGCCGGCGGCCCGCCGGATCGTCTCGGCGGGCCACTGGTCGCGCTCGCGGCCCAACCCGACCGCCAACACGCTGTCCACCGGCAGGGACGGCACCACGATCCGGGTCAACTGCTCGGCCCCACCCTTGGCTCCCAGCGCCTCGAGGGCCACCTCGATCTCACCGACCGCCTCGGCGTCCAGGTACGGATTCGCCACCACGGTGGCCGGTCCGTCGTCGTCACCGCTGACGATCGGGACGATCAGAACCGACGAGGCGACCTTGCGCTTGGGCAGCGTGCTCGCGACGGCGACGGTGGGGGACGGGTAACCGGATGACGCGCTGACGGGGCTCACGGGAACTCACCCTAGCCACTGGCTACTAGTCTGGTTCGGCGTGAGCGACAACCTGTTGGCCGGACCCCTGGAGAACCGACACCGCGAGCTCGGCGCGAGCTTCGCCGAATTCGGCGGCTGGCTGATGCCGGTGTCGTACGCCGGCACCGTCGCCGAGCACACCGCCACCCGCACCGCGGTAGGCCTCTTCGACGTCAGCCACCTCGGCAAGGCGCTGGTCAAGGGCCCCGGCGCGGCTGAGTACGTCAACTCCGCGCTCACCAACGACCTCCGCCGAATCGGGCCGGGAAAGGCTCAGTACACGTTGTGTTGCACCGAGTCCGGCGGCGTCATCGACGACCTGATCGCCTACTACGTCTCCGACGACGAGATCTTCCTGGTGCCCAACGCGGCCAATACGGCCCGCGTCGTCGCGGCACTGCAGGACCACGCGCCAGACGGGGTGACGGTCACCGACGAGCACCGCTCCCGCGCCGTGCTGGCCGTCCAGGGCCCGAAGTCCGGTGACGTCGTCGGCGGGCTCGGGCTGCCCACCGACATGGACTACATGGGGTACGCCGACGCGACATTTCACGGCGTCGACGTTCGGGTGTGCCGCACCGGATACACCGGAGAGCACGGCTATGAGTTGCTGCCGACCTGGGACCAGGCCGCGGTGGTGTTCGATGCGCTCCTCGACGCCGTCGGCGCAGCCGGCGGTCAGCTCGCCGGGCTGGGCGCCCGCGACACGTTGCGCACCGAGATGGGCTATCCGTTGCACGGCCACGAGCTGTCGCTGGACATCACCCCGGTGCAGGCCCGCTGCGGCTGGGCGGTCGGCTGGAAGAAGGACCGCTTCTGGGGACGCGACGCGCTGCTGGCCGAGAAAGAGGCCGGCCCCCGACGCACGCTGCGCGGGCTCAAGGCGGTGGGCCGCGGCGTGCTGCGGGGAGACCTCGCGGTGCTGGCGTCGGCGCAGGACGGCGCGGCCCGGATCGGGACCACCACGTCGGGAACCTTCTCGCCGTCGCTGAAGGTCGGCATCGCGCTCGCGCTGATCGACACCGGCGCCGGCATCGAGGACGGCGCCCACGTCGCGGTCGACGTGCGTGGCCGCCTCATCGAATGTGAAGTGGTCAAACCGCCGTTCGTGGACACCCGCACCCGGTAGCCGGGTGGGGCGAACGGAGCCTGAAAACCGCTAGCCAGCCGGTTATACAATCGCTTTCATGACTGAAGGCCTCGGGTTCACCGTCGATCGCAACGCGACTCCGGCGACCGACGGGGTACGCGGTGAGATTCTGGCCAACCCGGGGTTCGGCAGGTTCCACACCGACCACATGGTCTCGATCGACTACACCGACGGCCGCGGCTGGCACGACGCGCGGGTGCTTCCGTACGGGCCCATCGAGCTGGACCCGTCGGCGATCGTCCTGCACTACGCGCAGGAAGTCTTCGAGGGATTGAAGGCCTACCGCTGGGCCGACGGATCGATCGTCTCCTTCCGGCCGGAGGCCAACGCCGCTCGGCTGCGCACCTCGTCGCGGCGGCTGGCCATCCCCGAGCTGCCGGAGGAGTTGTTCATCGAGTCGCTGCGGCAACTGATCGCCGTCGACGACAGCTGGGTGCCGCCCGCCGGTGGTGAGGAGTCGCTGTACCTGCGGCCGTTCATCTTCGCCACCGAGCCCGGACTCGGCGTGCGCCCCGCCAACGAATACCGCTACCTGGTGATCGGCTCCCCGGCCGGCGCCTACTTCCCCAGAGGTATCAAGCCGGTCAGCGTGTGGCTGTCCCACGAGTACGTGCGGGCATCCCCGGGCGGCACCGGCGCGGCCAAGTTCGGCGGTAACTACGCCGCATCGCTGCTGGCGCAGGCCGAGGCCGCCGCGCACGAATGCGACCAGGTGGTGTGGCTGGATGCCATCGAGCGCCGCTACGTCGAGGAAATGGGCGGGATGAACCTGTTCTTCGTGTTCGGCAGCGGCGGTACGGCTCGCCTGGTGACCCCGGAGCTGTCCGGCTCGCTGCTGCCGGGGATCACGCGGGATTCGTTGCTGCAGTTGGCCACTGACGCCGGCTTCACCGTCGAGGAACGCAAGATCGACGTCGACGAATGGCAGAAGAAGGCCGCGGCGGGCGAGATCACCGAGGTGTTCGCCTGCGGCACCGCGGCCGTCATCACGCCGGTCTCCCATGTCAAACACACCGAGGGTGAATTCACCATCGCCGACGGCGAACCCGGCGAGATCACGATGGCGCTGCGCGACACGCTGACCGGAATCCAGCGCGGCACCTTCGCCGACACCCACGGCTGGATGGCTCGCCTCAACTGAGCCGGCAGCTCAGTTCACCGAGATCGCCATCCCCACCGCCGCCACGGTGGTGGTCACCTCCACCGCGGCGCCCAACACGTCCCCGGTGATGCCACCGAAGCGGCGCACGCAGTGTGCGACCAGCGCGGCACTGCACGCCAGCGCCACGATGACAGCGACCGGACCCTGCCACGGCCGGTCACCGGCGATCAGCGCCAGGGCCGTGACCGCCGCAGTCCATCCTCCCGCCACCCACCCCGGCTGCGAGCCGGCCACCAATGCGCCCAAGGTGCTGCCCGCCGCCGCGGGCACCGAGCGGCGGCACGCGACGACGGCGGCCACCCGGCCCGCGGTCACGGCAACGAGTACTGCCAACGGGCCCGCCTGCGCGAACGCCAGCGCCTGCACCAGCAGCGTTGCCGTCACCGCGGCGGCGCCGAACGGGCCCGCTGAGCCGTCGCGCATCACCGCCAACGCGCGTTCGGCGGGCCCGTAGCAGCCCAACGCGTCCACGGTGTCGGACAACCCGTCGATGTGCAGACCGCGAGTGACCAACAGCAGCGCGACCACCGTCAACGCGCCGGCAAGAGCGCTGCCGGCGCCGAACGCCCACTCGCCCGCCCACAGCACGCCCGCGGCGGCGGCACCCAGCACCAGCCCGGTCGCCGGCAGCGCGGTCATCACCCCGCGGCCGGCGTGCGCGGTGCGTGCGGCCGGCGTCGGCAGCACCGTCGCGAACGCGAAAGCTCCTGCCAGGGAACGGATCACCGGCTAGTCCTCAGAGCTTCGCCCGGCGACCCCGGCTTCGGCGAAGGTGGCCATCGAGGCGAGGGTCGCCACTGCGGCGCGCAGTACCGGCAACGCCACCAACGCGCCGGAACCCTCGCCGAGGCGCATACCCAGGTCGACGATCGGGTCGAGCTCGAGGTGCCGAAGCGCCAGCGAATGCACCGGTTCGGTGGAGCGATGCCCGGCCTGCCACCACTGCCGCGCGCCTGGGGCCAGCCGCTCGGCGGCCAGTGCCGCCGAGGTGACCACCGCGCCGTCGAGCAGCACCGGGGTGCGCCGCACCGCGGCCTGCGCACAGAAACCGGTCATCGCCGCCAGATCGGCGCCACCGCAGATGCGCAGCAGCGCAATGGGATCGGCCGACAGGCGCCGGGTCCGGTACAGCGCATCACGAATCGCCGCGGTCTTGCGGGCCCAGCCCGCATCGTCGATGCCGGTACCGCGGCCGACCACTTCCACGGGTTCGGTGTCGGTCAGTGCGGCCACCAGCGTGGTCGCCGCGGTGGTGTTGCCGATACCCATGTCCCCGGCGATCAGCAGATCGGCGCCGGCGTCGACTTCCTCGTCGGCGATCCGGCGTCCCGCCTCGATCGCACCGACCACCTCATCAGGGGTCAGGGCGTCCTCGACGGCGATGTTGCCGCTCGACCGCCGGATCTTGTGTCTGCCGATCTCGTCGGACAGCGGCTCAGGAGTGTCGACGGCGATGTCGACGACGCGCA
>CAXEZH010000207.1:0-9211 GCA_964000695.1 uncultured Mycolicibacterium sp.
CTGGGCGCGAAGGGGCTCGCGCCACTCATCGCGGAGCACGGGGACGCGACCGCCCCCGCGATGCTCCGGACCCGTCTGCCCTCCTCGCGCGCGGGAGTCGTAGGTCACCGAAACAGGATGACACAGGTCAACGGACTTCCCCTCCCGGCGCGCCACCGCCCGGCACGCTGGGCAGGCCGGACCCGCCCTTCCGCGAAGGTCCCCGTGACGGTAGTAGTGTCAGTGCGAAGCGAATTCACCGTGCCGGTCGCGCCGGCAGGACTCGAGGTTCTGATGAGAGATCTTGCCAAGACGGCGCAGCGGCGAGGGGGTCAGCCCGCCACTGGTACCGGGCTGCCCAGCGCCGGCGGCGCCCGCCGCGGCAACCGGCTGCCCCGCGACGAACGCCGGGGCCAGTTGCTGGCCGCGGCCAGCGAGGTGTTCGTCGACCGCGGCTACCACGCCGCAGGTATGGATGAGATCGCCGACCGGGCCGGTGTCAGCAAACCGGTGCTCTACCAGCACTTCTCGTCGAAAGTCGAGCTGTATCTGGCTGTGCTCGCGCGCCACGTGGACAACCTGGTCTCCGGCGTGCGCCAAGCGTTGCGGACCACCACCGACAACCGGCAACGGGTCCGGGCGGCGGTGGAGGCTTTCTTCGACTTCATCGAGCACGACAGCCAGGGCTACCGGCTGATCTTCGAGAACGATTACGTCACCGAGCCGCAGGTGGCCGCTCAGGTCAAGGTGGCCACCGAATCGTGCACCGACGCGGTGTTCGACCTGATCAGCCACGATTCCGGCCTCGAACCGCATCGCGCCCGGATGATCGCGGTCGGCCTGGTCAGCATCAGCGTCGACTCCGCCCGTTACTGGCTCAACAACGAGCGTCCGATCGACAAGGACGACGCCGTGGAGGGCACCGTCCAGTTCATCTGGGGCGGGTTGTCACACGTGCCGCTGACCCGGTCGTGATCCACCCCGGTCCCGCTCGCCGCCGGGCCCGGTGCGAGCGGCCCGACGCGAGAACGGCATTCCGCGCAGCTGGGCTGCAGGGAATGCCGTTCGTGCGCTGAAGTGGCCTCAGCCGGCGGACGTGGCCGCGTCGGCGGCCGCCGCCGCGCCCACCCCGAATCCGATGCGCCGCGCGTCGGCCGCACCGATCTCGACGTAGGCGATGCGCGCGGCCTGCACGATGAAGCGTCGCCCCTTCTCGTCGGTCAAGGCCAACACGCCCGATGCGGCAGCCAGCGCGTCACCGACCGCCTTCTCCACCTCCGCCGGTGTCTGCGCGCTGTTGAGGATCAGTTCGCGCGGGCTGTCGGTGACACCGATCTTGACCTCCACGTGAGCACCCTTCCGTCGTCTGCTCGTGTCTCAGCAGGAAGGCTAATCGACGCCGGGGCGCACGCGCCGCGCCGGGACCTTCGCGGTCAGCGAACACCCGCTGCGACCGCCGCGACACGGGGGCTATCGAACCGAGTCCCGACCGTGACCGCGCGCGAGGCGCGTCAGCCTCATCCGTCACTTGAGCCTCGATAGCATCAGCCCCGGCACACGCACGAGACGACTGGGACAGCTGCATGAACAGGCCGTACACCGCACAATCGCCGTATTCTCTGACGCCCACCGAGCGGATCCGCTACCGCTCCGGGACCGGCACACGGGACTTCGAGGACGTCGACGGGCCGTACGGAGCCGGCCCCGATGCCGACCGGGACACCGACGTGTACCCGCGCTATCTCGACGACGGATACGACCCCTACGCGCCCGAGGACTACGACCGTTACGACGACGGCTACCAGGACTACGACGACCTAGACGACGACGAGATCGACGAGTCCCACATCGACCGCCGCTGGATGTGGATCGGCGGCATCGCGGGCGCCGTGCTGTTCGTCGCGGTCATCGCCACCAGCCTGATCCTCAGCGGTGGCGACAGCGGCTCGGTCTCGGCCACCGTCACCTCACAGCTGGCCACCTCGAGCGCCGCCCCGGCTCCCAGCCAGGCACCGCGCGCGGCCGCCCCGCCGACCCGGTCGCTGCCCGCCGAGACGATCACCACCGTGACACCCAGCGTCGAGGCGCCGCCGGCACCGTCGGCTCCGCCGGCCGCCCCGTCGCTGCTGCCGCCGCCGCAGGCCGCCCCGGCGCCGGCCGCCGCCCCCGGCACCATCACCTACCGGGTGACCGGCAACCGCGAGCTCATCGACCTGGTGACCGTCATCTACACCGACCAGCAGGGTGCGCTGCAAACCGAGCTGAACGTCGCGCTGCCCTGGTCGAAAACCGTGGTGCTGGACCCAGGTGTCACGTTGAGTTCGGTGACGGCCACCAGCGTGCGGGGTCAGCTCAACTGCAGCATCACCGACGCCGGCGGGAACCTGATCGCGTCGCAGAACAGCAACTCGATCATCACCAACTGCACCCGGTAGGTCAGGCCAGCCCGAGCTCGCGCATGCGGGCCTGGTGGGTGTTCTGCAGTTTGTCGAAGAAGTCCGTCATCTGCGACAGGCCGCCCTCGGACATCACCAGGTCCACCAGCTCGTCGTGATCGGCCAGCACATACTGGGCCTGCGTGATCGCCTCGCCCAGCAGGCGCCGCGACCACAGCGCCAGCCGGTGCCGTTGCCGGTCGCTGGCGGTGACCGCGGCGCGGACCTCGCCGACGACGAACTGCGAGTGCCCGGTCTCCGAGAGCACCGAGCGGATCACGTCGCCGACCTCACCGGGCACCGACCCGGCGATCTCGAGGTAGAAATCGGCGGCCAACGCGTCCCCGACGTAGGTCTTGACCAGCGCCTCCAACCACGTGCTCGGCGTGGTGAGCCGGTGATAGTTCTCCAGCGCCGAGGCATAGCGCGTCATCGCCGGGACCACGTCGACCCCGCGGCGCTCCAGCGCGTCGCGCAGCACCTCGTAGTGGTTCATCTCGGCGGCCGCCATGCTGGCCATGTTGATGCGTCCCCGCAGGTTGGGCGCCATTCGCGCCTCGTCGGTCAGTCGGTAGAACGCCGCCACCTCGCCGTAGGCGAGCAACGCGAACAACTCGATGACACCGGGGTGCTCCGCGGTCGCCGCCGGGGCCTTCGACGGTTCCGTGGAGGCGCCCGTGGATCCGGTGGAGGCGGCCGCGGACGGCATCGAAGTCATGGGCCAACTCTAACCGCCACGGCCCGGCTGGACCGAAGAGCGATGAGACCAGCTACCATGGGTGGCGGTGTCGGCGTGAACGTCGGCAGATCGAACCAGGTCAGGTCGGCGCATCTCGCGTAGACACCTTGGAAATGTGCGTGCACGACGGCGGCCCGCCCACTCAGTGCAGGGCCCGACGAAGTTCTCTTCTCTACTCGTGCGCGCGTGAACCGCATGAGGATTGAATCGAAAGGCTTCGTCTACCTCTATGACCCCTGTGACCACGCATCCCAACCCATCCTTCGCCCAGCTCGGCGTCCGCGACGAGATCGTGCGCGCCCTCGCCGAGAACGGCATCGAGCACCCCTTCGCCATCCAGGAGCTGACCATGCCCCTGGCCCTGGCCGGCGACGACCTGATCGGCCAGGCCCGCACCGGCATGGGCAAGACCTACGCGTTCGGCGTGCCCCTGCTGCACCGGATCTCCTCCGACGGCGACCGGCCGCTGACCGGCATCCCCCGCGCGCTCGTCGTGGTCCCGACCCGCGAGCTGTGCATCCAGGTCTACGAGGATCTCCTCGGCGCCTCGAAGTACCTGATGGCCGATGACACCCGCAAGCTGACGGTGACCGCCATCTACGGTGGGCGCCCCTACGAGCCGCAGATCGAGGCGCTGCAGAAGGGCGTCGACGTCGTCGTCGGCACTCCCGGCCGGCTGCTCGACCTGGCCCAGCAGGGTCACCTGCAGCTCGGCGGGCTCTCGACCCTGGTCCTCGACGAGGCCGACGAGATGCTCGACCTGGGCTTCCTGCCCGACATCGAGCGCATCCTCAAGCAGATCCCCGACAAGCGGCAGGCGATGCTGTTCTCGGCGACCATGCCGGATCCGATCATCACGCTGGCCCGCACGTTCATGACCCAGCCGACGCACATCCGCGCCGAGGCCCCCCACTCGTCGGCCACCCACGACACCACCGAGCAGTTCGCGTACCGCGCCCACGCTCTGGACAAGGTCGAGATGGTCAGCCGCATCCTGCAGGCCGAGGGCCGCGGAGCGACGATGATCTTCACCCGCACCAAGCGCACCGCGCAGAAGGTGGCCGACGAACTCGCCGAACGCGGGTTCCAGGTCGGGGCCGTTCATGGCGACCTCGGCCAGGGCGCCCGGGAGAAGGCGCTGAAATCGTTCCGCACCGGCGAGGTGGACGTCCTCGTGGCTACCGACGTGGCAGCTCGAGGTATCGACATCGACGACATCACCCACGTCATCAACTTCCAGATCCCCGAGGACGAGCAGGCCTACGTCCACCGCATCGGCCGTACCGGTCGAGCCGGCAAGACGGGCATCGCGGTGACGCTGGTCGACTGGGATGAGCTGCCGCGCTGGTCGATGATCGACAAGGCGCTGGGGCTGGACACTCCCGACCCGGCGGAGACCTACTCGAGCTCGCCGCATCTGTACGAAGAGCTCAACATCCCCGCCGAGGCCGGCGGCACGGTGGGCAAGGCCCGCCGCGCCAGCGGCACCCGCTCCGCCGGGGGCACTCGGACACAGTCGTCGCGACGCAGCTCGGACGAAAGCACGGAGGACAAGCCGGCGCGACGGAACCGCAGCCGGCGGCGCACCCGTGGTGGCAAGCCGGTCGGCAGCCATCCCGAGGGCGGCGAGCAGAGCGCATCCAGCGCCGCCACCGGCGGTGACGGGGCCGCCCCCGAGCAGGGTGAGGCGCCCAGCTCGGGTCGCCGGCGCCGGCGTCGCCGTCCCAGCAAGGCTCCGGCCGCGAACTAGCCGGCACGAGCGCGATGGTCAAACCTGAGCGCCGCACGCGAGGCGACATCATCGCTGCGGTGGCGATCGCCGCCGTGGTCGCCATCGTCGCGGGCGTCGTGTGGTGGACCAGTGACGCCCGGGCGACCGAAAGCCGTCCGGCGGCCAGCCCGGTCCCGGCGCTGGAACCCGCGACCGCGGTACCGGATTCGCTGACGCGACGCTGGGAGGCGCCGAGTGACGCGACGAGCCGGCCGATCGTGGTCGGCGGGGCGGTGGTGACCGGCGACGGCCAGGCCGTGCAGGGCCGTGATCCCGCCACCGGAGAGACGCTGTGGAGCTACGCGCGTGATCTCCCGCTGTGCGGGGTCACCTGGGTCTACAACTACGCCGTCGCGGTCTATCCCGACGGACGCGGATGCGGGCAGGTCAGCACCATCGATGCCAAGACCGGCACCCGCGGGCCGGCCCGGTCGAGCTACGCCGACGATCACGTGACGCTGTCCGCCGACGGCACGACGGTGCTCTCGGCCGGCGACACCCGGCTGGAGATGTGGCGGTCGGACATGGTGCGGATGCTCAGCTACGGCGCGCTGGACGCACCCATCAAACCCGGGGTGCCCGCGTCGCCGCTGTGCCGGTTCGTTTCCGCGGCGGCCAGTTCGGCGGCGGTGTCGGTGCTGGAATCCTGCGCCAACCAGTCCGACCTGCGCCTGACGCTGCTGCGCCCGTCCGACGAGGAGGACACCCCGGAAGTCAAGTACGTCCAGCAGAAGGGCGTCAGCGACGGCACCGGTGCCCGGGTGGTGGCGGTGGCCGACACGTTGACCGCCGTGTACGTGCCCACCCCCAAACCGCGGGTGGACATCGTCGACGAGACGGGCGCGGTCACCGACAGCACCGTGGTCAGCGGCCCGCCGGTCGACGACGCGGTCACCACCCGCAGCGGGGACCTGATCACGTGGTGGACCGGTGACAGCGTGATGGTCTTCTCGGCCAACGACCTTCAGTACAAGTACACCGTGCAGGCGGTCGGACCGAATGCGCCGGTGGGGCCGGCGGCGACGATGGCCGGCAAGTTGTTGGTGCCGGTCAGCAGCGGCTACGACGTGTTCGACGCGGCGACCGGGGCCGGCGAGAAGCACATTCCGCTGCAGCGGCCGCCCGCAGCGGGCCCGGTGGTGCCGGGCGTGGCGGGCTCGACGGTGCTGGAGCAGCGCGGGAACGAGCTCGTAGCCCTGTCCTAGCCCTTTCCCGACGCTCTCCCTGGCCAACAGCTTGCCCCTCGGACAGGGCCTCGGAGAGCGCCCTCACACCTCCGGGGTGAAGGTGGGCAGTCCCTTGCCGTTCTTCCAGTGCTTGAGCAGCGCGGTCGCCAGTTCCCGGTAGGCCAGCGCGCCCTTGTTCTTGCGGCCCGTCAGCACCGACGAACCCGACGCGCTGGCCTCGGCGAAGCGCACCGTGCGCGGAATGGGCGGGGCGATGACCGGAAGCGAGTACCGGTCGGCGACGTCGAGCAGCACGTCCCGGCTGTGCGTGGTGCGCGAGTCGTACAGCGTCGGCAGCGCACCCAGCAGCGTCAGGTCTGCATTGGTGATCTGCTGGACGTCGTTGATGGTGCGCAGGAACTGCCCGACGCCGCGGTGGGCCAGCGTCTCGCACTGCAGCGGCACGATCACGTCGTCGGCGGCGGTCAGCCCATTGAGGGTCAGCACCCCCAGCGACGGCGGACAGTCGATGATGACCACGTCGAAGGAGTCGGCGACCTTGGCCAGCGCGCGTTTGAGCGCGTACTCCCGGCCGGCCCGCATCAGCAGCATGGCTTCGGCGCCGGCGAGGTCGATGTTGGCCGGCAGCAACGTCATTCCCTCGGCGGTGCTGACCAGCGCCGCGTCGGGCTCGACGTCGCCGAGCAGCACCTCGTGCACCGACACCGCCAGCTTGTCGGGATCCTGGCCCAGCGAGAAGGTCAGACATCCCTGCGGGTCGAGGTCGACGAGCAGCACCCGTTTGTCCAGCTCCACCATCGCCGCACCCAGCGACGCCACCGTCGTGGTTTTGGCGACCCCACCCTTTTGATTGGCGACAGCAAGTACCCGCGTCACACTTCCCATCCTGTCATGTTCCCCCAGCCCCCTGATGGTCTTTGACCCGCCCACGCATGTCAGCACGGGCCGTGCGGCAGAATCGGGTCTTGTGGGCCTCACCGAGCACCGGCTGATCCTGCTCCGTCACGGCGAAACGGAGTGGTCGAAGACCGGCAAGCACACCAGCCGGACCGAGCTTGATCTGACCCCGCACGGCCGCGGGCAGGCCCAGGCCGCGGCCGACACGCTGAGCCAGATGGCGCTGCAGGATCCCTACGTGGTGTGCAGCCCGCGGGTGCGCGCCCAGACCACCGCCGAGTTGGCCGGCCTGACCGTCGACGAGGTCAATCCACTGATCAGCGAATGGGATTACGGCGACTACGAGGGCACCACGACCGTCGAGATCCGCAAGGCGGTACCGAACTGGCTGGTGTGGACGCACGGCTGCCCGGGTGGGGAGACCTCGGCGCAGGTGTGCGAGCGCGCCGACAAGGCGATCGCGCTGGCGCTCACGCACATGGAAGCCCGCGACGTGGTGTTCGTCGGCCACGGGCACTTCTCCCGCGCTGTCATCACCCGTTGGATCGAGCAGCCCGTCTACGAGGGCATCCGCTTCGCCATGCCCGCGGTCTCGATCGCCGTGTGCGGCTTCGAACACGGGGTTCGCCAGTTGACCGCACTGGGCTTGACGGGCCATCCCGACCCGGCCACGTCGGCGTGACCCGCGAACCCACGTTCGTCCTGGCCGGCCCGGACGGTGCGCTCGTCGCCGACGGGGTGCACACGGCGTTCAGCCGGATCAGCGACGCCCGGGCCGCACTGGCCTCGCACAGCGCGTCGATCGTCGTGGGTGCGTTGCCGTTCGATACGTCCAAGCCGGCAGCGTTGATCCGGCCCCAGTCGGTGCGATTCAGCGACACGATGCCGCAGTGGCCCCACCGGGAACTGCCCACCGTGACGGTCGCCGAGCTGGTGCCCGAGGCCGACGTGCACCGCGCGCGCATCGCCACGGCCCTCGAGCAGTTGCGTGACAACGGCAATCCGCTGCACAAGGTGGTGCTGGCGCGGGCCCTGCAGCTCAGCGCCGACGGACCGCTGGACGCCCGCAGCGTGCTCCACGCGCTGGATGCCGCCGACGCCCAGGCAACGAAGTATCTGGTCGACCTGTCCGCCGCCGGCGAGGGGTTCTCCGGCACCGTGCTGGTGGGCGCCAGCCCCGAACTGCTGGTGGCCCGGCGTGGTGATCAGGTGCTGTGCCGGCCGTTCGCGGGGTCGGCCCCACGGCTGCCCGATCCGGATGACGACGCGGCCAGCGGGGCCGCGCTGGCCGACTCGGCGAAGAACCGCCACGAACATCAACTGGTGGTCGACGCGCTGGCCGCCGCGCTGGATCCGCTGTGCGCCGACCTGCAGATCGCGCCCGAGCCTCAGCTATCCAAGACCGCCGCGGTCTGGCATCTGTACACGCCCATCTCGGGTCGCCTACGGGAAAGGTCCACCACGGCTTTGGATCTGGCGATGGCACTGCACCCGACGCCCGCGGTCGGCGGGTCGCCCACCGCGCCGGCCACCGCGCTGATCGAACAGCTCGAGGGCGACCGCGGTTTCTACGCCGGCGCGGTGGGCTGGTGTGACCAACGCGGCGACGGCCGCTGGGTGGTCTCGATCCGGTGCGCGCAGCTGTCGGCGGACCGGCGTATGGCCCTCGCCCACTCCGGGGGCGGCATCGTCGCCGAATCCGATCCCGACGACGAACTCGCCGAGACCACAACGAAATTCCGAACCATTCTGAGTGCGTTGGGGGTGCCCGGTGACTGAGACGATCCGCGCGGCGCGGCCGGGTGACGAAGCCGAACTGACCGCCATGATCCACGAGCTGGCCGATTTCGAGCACGCCGCGTCCGAGTGCACGGTGACCGAAACTCAGTTGGGTTCGGCACTTTTCGGGCCGCAACCGACGGTGCACGCACATCTCGTCGAGGTCGACGGGCAGGCAGCGGCCGCGGCGTTGTGGTTCTTGAACTTCTCGACGTGGGACGGGGTGCCCGGCATCTACCTCGAGGACCTGTTCGTGCGGCCACAGTTCCGCCGTCGCGGTCTGGCCCGCAAGCTGTTGGCCACGTTGGCGAGGACCTGTGTCGACAACGGCTATACGCGGCTGAGCTGGGCGGTACTGGACTGGAACGTCAACGCGATCGCGCTGTACGACGGGGTGGGCGGCGCCCCGCAGAGCGAATGGATC
>CAXEZH010000208.1:0-28994 GCA_964000695.1 uncultured Mycolicibacterium sp.
CTCCCTCCTGACCGATGATCACGGCACCCGCCTGCACGCCGTCGTCGACAGCGTGGGCACTGGTCAGCGCGGCCGCGTCCTCGAGACTCAGCGGATCCGCGACGGCCAGGTATTCCAGCACGCGGCGGGTCGTGCTCGACAGCCCGGCGACGAACGTATCGACCTGCGCCCGCAGCCGGCTGTCCTCATGGCCCGGCGGCGTCACGTCCACCCGCGCCACGACGTCGTCGTGCCACAGCGCGGCGACCTCCGCGGGCACCGGCCACTCCCCGACGGTGGCGGTGAGCACCACGCGAATCGCCCGGCTCACCGCGAGTTGGTAGACCAGAGCCGCCGACAGCGCGTCCAGATGGTGCGCGTCGTCGATCACCAGCAACCTGCCATCGCCCAGGCTCTGCCGGGCGGTCGCCAACACCGCCGCGGTCTTGCCGGACTCCGGCACATCCAGCAGATGCTCGAAGGCCCCGAACGGCACGTCCGGCGGCGACGCCGTCGCGAGCACCCAGTCCACCCGGTCGAATTCGGCCGACAGCTGCTCGGCCGCCTGACGGGCCAGCGTCGACTTCCCGACGCCGGCCGGGCCGATCAACACGGCCCCGGCCTGCGTGCGCACGCCGCGTTCGACGAGCTCGAGTGCCGGATCCGACCGTCCGGTCACCCATCCGATCGGTGCACGCACGGGCATCGCCGGAGTGTATGGCTAGGTTTGTCCGTGTGTCCCGAGAAGCGTCCCCAGAACCCGACCGCGAATGGGCGGTCTGCGTGTACTGCGCGTCGAGCCCGACGCATCCCGAGTTGCTCGACCTGGCCCAGCAGCTCGGCAAAGCCATCGCCGATCAAGGCTGGACGCTGGTCTCCGGAGGCGGCAACGTCTCGGCGATGGGCGCGGTCGCCTCGGCCGCCCGCTCGCACGGCGGCTACACCGTCGGCGTGATCCCCAAGGCGCTGGTCCACCGCGAGGTGGCCGACACCGAGGCCGACGAACTCGTCGTCACCGACACGATGCGGGAACGCAAGCAGGTGATGGAAGACCGCGCCGACGCGTTCATCTCGCTGCCCGGCGGCATCGGCACGCTGGAAGAATTCTTCGAAGCCTGGACAGCGGCGTATTTGGGTATGCACTCGAAACCGATCGTGATGCTCGACCCGTTCGGGCACTACGAGGGTTTGCTGGTCTGGCTGCGCGGGCTGGCGGACACCGGCTACGTCGCCGACGAGGCGCTGCGGCGCCTCATCGTCGTCGAGGACGTGGACGCCGCACTGGCAGCGTGCGCACCGACCCGCTGATCCGCATCGGCCGCAACTAAGGTGTCCGACAAACGACCGGAGGAAGAAAGCACCGACATGACGACGTGTATCGATGGGCAGATGAAATGAGTGGGGCGCGCCGCAGCGTCGGGGTCCTCGACGTCGCCAAACAACTCCCCGGTTTCCTCAAAGACACCCCGACGATTCTGCGCGGAGTGATCACCGGGTTCGGTGCCCGGCCGTCCGCCAAGACCTCGATCGGCAAGATCTTCCAGGACCGCGCGGCCAGCTACGGCGACCACGTGTTCATCAAGTTCGGCGATGAGCGGCTGACGTACCGGGAGGCCAACGAGACGGTCAACCGCTACGCCGCGGTGTTGGCGGCCAAGGGGGTGGGGCACGGCGACGTGGTCGGCATCATGCTGCGCAACTCGCCCCAGTCGGTGCTGCTGATGCTGGCCGCTGTCAAATGTGGCGCCGTCGCGGGGATGATCAACTTCCACCAGCGCGGCGAGGTGCTCAAGCACAGTTTCGGGCTGTTGGAGGCCAAGGTCGTCGTCGCCGAGGTCGACCTGATCGACGAGATCACCGAGAGCGGCGCCGACACGAGCGGTCTGCTGACCGTCGACGAGGTCATCACGATGTCGGCGACGGCGCCCACCACGAATCCCGCCACCACCGAGGCGGTGCTGGCCAAGGACAAGGCCTTCTACATCTTCACCTCCGGCACCACCGGCATGCCGAAGGCCAGCGTCATGACCCACTACCGCTGGCTGCGCGCGCTGGCCGGATTCGGCGGTCTGGGACTGCGGCTCAACAGCAGCGACACGCTGTACTGCTGCCTGCCGCTGTACCACAACAACGCGCTGACGGTCGCGCTGTCGTCCGTGCTGAACTCCGGTGCGGCCCTGGCGTTGGGCAAGTCGTTCTCGGCGTCGAAGTTCTGGGACGACGTCATCCGCTACGACGCCACCGCTTTCGTCTACATCGGCGAGATCTGCGGTTATCTGCTCAACCAGCCGGAAAAGCCGACGGATCGCCAGCACAAGGTGCGGGTCATCTGCGGCAACGGGTTGCGGCCTGCGATCTGGGACGAGTTCACCGAGCGCTTCGGCATCAAACGGGTCTGCGAGTTCTACGCGGCCAGTGAAGGCAACACCGCGTTCGTCAACGTGTTCAACATCGACAAGACGACCGGCATCTGTCCCAGCCCGATCGCGTTCGTCGAGTACGACCACGACACCGGCGAACCGAAGCGAGGTCCCGACGGCCGGGTGCACAAGGTCGAGAACGGCGAGCCGGGTCTGCTGTTGTCCAAGGTCAGCAACTTCCAGCCGTTCGACGGCTACACCGACAAGGAAGCCACCGAGAAGAAGCTGGTCCGTGACGCCTTCAAGGAGGGCGACGTCTGGTTCAACACGGGGGACCTGATGCGGGCACAGGGCTTCGGGCACGCCGCGTTCACCGACCGACTCGGCGACACGTTCCGCTGGAAGGGCGAGAACGTCGCGACCACGGAGGTCGAGGCGGCGATCTCGACGCATCCGCAGATCGAGGAGGCGACGGTCTTCGGCGTCGAGGTGCCGGGTGCGGGTGGTCGGGCCGGCATGGCCGCGATCCAGCTGAAGAACGGTGACGAGCTCGACGGGAAGGCGCTGGCTCAGGCCGCGTTCGACAAGCTGCCCGGCTACGCGGTGCCGCTGTTCGTGCGGGTGGTGACGGAGTTGGCGCACACGTCGACGTTCAAGAGCCAGAAGGTCGACCTGCGTAAAGAGGGTTACGGCAAGGCCAGCGGCGATGACGACGACAGCGAGGACGTCACGATCGATGATCCGCTGTACGTCCTGTCCGGCAAAGACGAGGGCTACGTCCCGTTCTACGACGAGTACCCCGACGAGGTCGCTTCGGGCAAGAAACCCAAGTAGCGCCCGCGATCTGCGGATTCCGGCCGGAACCACACCTCCGGCCGGAACGTAGCCTGAATGGCGTGGAGTCGACGTTTCTGGGCCGGCCGGTGGCCGGTGACCGTGCGCTGATCATGGCGATCGTGAACCGGACGCCGGACTCGTTCTACGACCGTGGGGCCACCTTCACCGATGGGGCGGCCAAGGAGGCCGCCCACCGGGTCGTCTCCGACGGCGCCGATGTCGTGGACATCGGCGGGGTGAAGGCGGGCCCCGGCGAGGTCGTCGACACCGCAGAAGAGATCGCCCGGGTGGTGCCCTTCATCGAATGGTTGCGCAGCACCTTTCCCGACCAGCTCATCAGCGTCGACACCTGGCGTGCGGAGGTGGCCAAGCAGGCCTGCGCGGCAGGCGCGGATCTGATCAACGACACCTGGGGCGGGGTCGACGCCGAGCTCGCGGGCGTCGCGGCCGAATTCGGTGCGGGCCTGGTGTGCTCCCACACCGGGGGCGCGGTGCCGCGGACCCGCCCGTTCCGGGTCAACTACGGCATCTCCGAGCGGGGGGTGGTCGACGACGTCATCGCCGAAGTGACCGCCGCCGCCGAGCGGGCGGCCGCTCTCGGGGTCCGCCGCGACGGCATCCTCATCGACCCGACCCACGATTTCGGCAAGAACACTTACCACGGTCTTAGTTTGTTGCGCCACGTAAAAGAGCTTGTAAATACTGGATGGCCCGTCCTGATGGCGCTGAGCAACAAAGATTTTGTCGGGGAGACTCTGGGTGTGGGCCTCACCGAACGCCTCGAAGGCACCCTGGCAGCGACGGCCATCGCCGCGGCCGAGGGCGCGGCGATGTTCCGGGTGCACGAGGTCGGGCCCACGCGTCGAGTACTGGAGATGGTTGCGTCGATCAAGGGCGCCCGTCAGCCGAAACGAACGGTGAGGGGACTGGCATGACTGTCTTGTCTGATCGAATCACGGGACTGGCCATCGACGATGTGGCGGACCACCGGTGGCTGACCGATCACAGCTGGAGCCGCCCGTCATGGACGGTCGCCGAGCTCGAGGCTGCCAAGCGGGGTCGCACGGTTTCGGTCGTGCTGCCTGCGCTCAACGAGGAGGAAACCGTCGCCGGGGTGGTCGAGACCATCACCCCGTTGCTGGGCGGGCTCGTCGACGAACTGATCGTGCTGGACTCCGGCTCCACCGACGACACCGAGATCAGGGCGGTCGCCGCCGGGGCCCGGGTCGTCAGCCGGGAGGTCGCGCTACCCGAGGTCGAAACGCAGCCCGGCAAGGGTGAGGTGCTGTGGCGGTCGCTGGCCGCCACCACCGGCGACATCGTCGCGTTCGTCGATTCCGATCTGCTCGATCCCGATCCGATGTTCGTGCCGAAGCTGCTGGGACCGCTGCTGACCACCGAGGGTGTGCACCTGGTCAAGGGCTTCTACCGCCGGCCGCTGCGGGTCAGCGGCAAAGAGGACGCCAACGGCGGCGGCCGCGTCACCGAGCTGGTGGCCCGCCCGCTGCTCGCGGCGCTGCGACCCGAGCTGACCTGCCTGTACCAGCCGCTGGGCGGCGAATATGCCGGCACCCGGGAGCTGTTGACCGCGGTGCCGTTCGCGCCCGGTTACGGGGTGGAGATCGGCCTGCTGATCGACGCGTACGACCGGTTGGGCCTCGACGCGCTGGCCCAGGTGAACCTGGGTGTGCGGACCCACCGCAACCGGCCGCTGACCGAGCTGGCGTCGATGAGCCGCCAGGTCATCGCCACGCTGCTGTCGCGGTGCGGCATCGAGGACTCCGGGGTGGGGCTCACGCAGTTCTTCGCCGACGGCAACAACTACAGCGCCCGCACCTCGGGGGTCTGCCTGGAAGACCGCCCACCGATGAACACGCTCCGCCCGCGCTGACCCCGTGTCGGCGGCGTCGGGCACTATCGACGTGTGACCCTCGTCCTGCTCTACCTCGTGGTGTTCGTGTTGGTGGGCATCGTGCTGTTCGCCCTCGGCAGCGTCGTGTTCGGCCGCGGTGAGGTGTTGCCGCCGCTTCCGCAGTCCACCACCGCGACCGTGCTGCCCGCCTCCGGGGTGACCGGCGCCGACGTCGAGGCGCTCAAGTTCACCCAGACGCTGCGCGGTTACAAGGCCGGTGAAGTGGACTGGGTGCTCGACCGCTTGGGTCGCGAACTCGACCAGCTCAGAGGCGAGCTGGCCGCGGTGCGCGCCACTCAGGGCCTCGGCGCAGAGACGGGCACCGCCTTCGACGGTGCCGACGTCTCCCACGGTGCCGACGACTCCCGCGTCTCCGACGTCTCCGGCGTCGCGGAGGACGTGCAGGTACCCGACGCCGAGTGGGAGGGCCGGTGACATCGGGCACTGACGATCGCCGGGTCCGGTGCGGATGGATCGACCAATCCCGGCTTTCCGCAGAGGATTTCGTGCTCTACCGGGACTACCACGACACCGAGTGGGGTCGGCCGCTGTACGGCTCGGCGGCGCTGTTCGAGCGGGTGAGCCTGGAAGCGTTCCAGAGCGGGCTGTCCTGGCTGATCATCCTGCGCAAGCGGGACAACTTCCGCGCCGCGTTCGACGGGTTCGACGTCGAGCGGGTGGCGCGCTACACCGACGGCGACATCGAGCGGCTGCTCGCCGACACCGGCATCGTGCGCAACCGGGCCAAGATCGAGGCCACGGTGTCCAACGCCCGGGTAGTGGCCGACCTCGCCGACGCCGGCGTGGACCTCAGCGAGCTGCTCTGGTCGTTCGCGCCACCCGACCGGCTCACCCGCGGCCGGCCTGCCGATCTGGCCGGCGTCGCCGCGGTGTCGCCGGAGTCGACCGCGATGGCCAAGGACCTCAAGCGGCGCGGCTTCCGCTTCGTCGGGCCGACGACGGCCTACGCCCTGATGCAGGCCACCGGAATGGTCGACGACCATGTCGCCGACTGCTGGGTTCCGCGCCTCGCTGAAACACCATCGGAGCAGCTATAGGCGGGTCTTTGCACACGAGCAGGCCAGGATAGGGAACAATAAGACTCTGTAGCAGTTCAAGGGCCGGATGCTGTCCGCAGCGCGTATGAGCGGGCAGTGCCGGCTCCGGGAACAGACCGGGCCCAGACGGGCACGCCTTTGTGGAGGGAGCACTCGATGGCGGCGATGAAGCCCCGGACCGGAGACGGTCCACTGGAAGCAACCAAGGAGGGGCGCGGCATCGTGATGCGGGTACCACTGGAAGGCGGTGGCCGACTGGTGGTCGAACTCACCCCGGACGAGGCAGCCGCTCTCGGAGAGGAACTGAGGGGCGTCACGAGCTAGCCCGAAGCGGGAACCGGTCGCGTAGCGCGCGGCCGGTTCTTTGCTGTGGGGCCTTCTCGTAGGTCGGTGTCGTGAGGCCTTGTCAAAGGGCCGTGCTGGACGGCCGTGCTGGACGGCTAGGTCACGACGTGCTGGTAGATCCGTAGCGTCTGCTCGGCGATCTGCGCCCAGGAGAACTCGTCGATGCAGCGCTGGCGGCCCGCGGCCCCGAAATCGCGGGCCCGCTGCGGCTCGGCGACCAGCGCGTTGACCGCGGCGGCGAGACTGCGTTCGAAGGTCTCGGTGTCGTCGGGATCGTAGTGGACCAGCAGTCCGGTGCGCTGATCGTCGACCACCTCGGGGATGCCGCCCACATCCGAGGCCACGACCGCGGTGCCGCAGGCCATGGCCTCGAGGTTCACGATGCCCAACGGTTCGTACACCGAGGGACACACGAATGTGGTTGCCGCCGAGAGTATCTCCCTGATCTTGTGGGTCGGCAGCATCTCCCGTACCCAGAACACCCCGGTGCGCGCGGACGCGAGCTGCCCGACCGCGGCGGACACCTCCTCGGCGATCTCCGGAGTGTCGGGCGCACCGGCGCACAGCACCAGTTGGACGTCGGGGGAGAAGTGGTGCGCGGCGGCGACCAGGTGCGCGACCCCCTTCTGGCGGGTGATCCTGCCGACGAACGCCACGATGGGCCGGGACGGATCGACGCCGAGTTCCGCCAGCACCGAGTCGTCGTCAGCCGGGGCTGCGGGGTACCAGACATCGGTGTCGATGCCGTTGCGGACCACGTGGACCCGGTTCGGGTCCAGCGCAGGATAGGTATGCAGCACGTCGGCGCGCATCCCCGAGCTGACGGCGATCACCGCGGCGGCCGCTTCGACCGCCGTCTTCTCCACCCAGGACGAGATCCGGTAGCCGCCGCCGAGCTGCTCGGCCTTCCACGGGCGCATCGGTTCCAGCGAGTGCGCGGTCAGCACGTGCGGGACGCCGTAGAGCAGGGCGGCCAGGTGCCCGGCCATGCCGGTGTACCACGTGTGGGAATGCACGACGGCGGCCGTCGAGGCGGCATTGACCATGTTCAGGTCGGCCGACAGCGTGGTGAGGGCGAAGTTGGCGCCCTGCAGGGCAGGGTCCGGTTGCGCGACGGTGGCCTCGGGCCGCGGAGCGCCCATGCAGTGCACGTCCACCTCGCACAGGTGCCGCAGTTGAGCGACGAGCTCGGTGACGTGCACGCCCGCTCCGCCGTACACCTCGGGTGGGTACTCCCGAGTCATCATCGCCACCCGCATGCCGTCGACCGTAGCCGGTATCGAAGGCCGCCGCGCCGCATCCCCAATTGTCTTGATGGACAGCCCGACACCCCGCCCAATAGCGCGAATGGCTGGCCCCTGTCCCTACGTGCGGATAGGTTGGCAGCATGAGGGAAGCGCCACATGTGCTTGGCATCGTCCTCGCAGGCGGAGAGGGCAAGCGGCTGTACCCGCTGACGGCCGACCGGGCCAAGCCCGCCGTGCCCTTCGGGGGTGCCTATCGGTTGATCGATTTCGTGCTGTCGAATCTCGTCAACGCCCGATACCTGCGAATCTGTGTACTCACCCAATACAAGTCCCATTCGCTGGATCGCCACATCTCGCAGAACTGGCGGTTATCGGGGCTTGCCGGGGAGTACATCACCCCGGTGCCGGCGCAGCAGCGGCTGGGGCCGCGCTGGTACACCGGGTCGGCCGACGCGATCTACCAGTCGATGAACCTGATCTACGACGAGGACCCCGACTACATCGTGATCTTCGGCGCCGACCACGTGTACCGGATGGATCCCGAACAGATGGTCCAGGCGCACATCGACAGCGGCGCGGGCGCGACGGTCGCCGGTATCCGGGCGCCACGCTCGGAGGCCAGCGCGTTCGGGTGCATCGACGCCGACGAATCGGGCCGCATCCGGGGGTGGATCGAGAAGCCCGCCGACCCGCCGGGGACGCCGGACGACCCCGACCAGACGTTCGTGTCGATGGGTAACTACATCTTCACGACCAAGGTGCTCATCGACGCCATCCGTGCCGACGCCGAGGATGACGACTCCGACCACGACATGGGCGGCGACATCATCCCGCGCCTGGTCGCCGACGGCATGGCCGCGGTCTACGACTTCAACGACAACGAGGTCCCCGGGGCGACGGAACGCGACCACGCCTACTGGCGTGACGTCGGCACGCTCGACGCGTTCTACGACGCCCACATGGACCTGGTGTCGGTGCACCCGGTGTTCAACCTCTACAACAAGCGCTGGCCGATCCGCGGCAGCTCGGAGAACCTCGCGCCGGCCAAGTTCGTCAACGGCGGGTCCGCGCAGGAGTCCGTCGTCGGTGCGGGCAGCATCATTTCTGCTGCGTCGGTGCGCAATTCGGTACTGTCCAGCAACGTCGTGGTCGAAGACGGCGCGATCGTGGAGGGCAGCGTGGTCATGCCCGGCGCGCGCATCGGACGCGGCGCGGTGGTGCGCCACGCCATCCTGGACAAGAACGTCGTGGTCGGCCCCGGCGAGATGGTCGGCGTGGACGTGGAGAAGGACCGGGAGCGTTTCTCGGTCAGCTCCGGTGGCGTGGTGGCCGTCGGTAAAGGCGTCTGGGTCTGACGCACTGGACACCGGTGCGCTCGCGCCGCCCGCTCGTACGGCAGGTGGTGTGACGCGTCAGTGCCTGGCGCCGGGATGCCCGGTGCTCAGCCAGGAGTCTCGGCGGCGGACGCACTGCGAGAGCGGCCTCGGCGCCTGCGGATGATCCGCACCGCCGCCCACATCATCACGACGACGGCCACCAGGACCAGCACCGGCACCAGAATCGCCACGAACACCAGCACCACGCTCGCCACATCCTCCAGCGTGCTCAGTACCGGTGCCGCGGCGCCCGCCGTCGCCACGTTGGCCGCCGGACGCACCGTCGACTTCGTCAGCGACACCATCAGCGCGACGGCCACGCCCACCGCTACCGGCACCCACTGCCCCGACTGGGCGAAGGCCCCCGGATCGGCGACCGCCGACGTCTGCGCGGCCGTTCCCGACCCGAACACGATGCCGCCGGCGGTGGGGCGCACCAGTGTCTGAACGGTGTCGTTGACAGAATCCAGCGCGGGCACCTTGTCGGCGACGACCTCGACGCACAACAGCACAGCGACGATCGTCATGACCCAGCCGTTCTCCAGCCAACTCCACGCGGCCGGCAGCGTCACCAGATCGGTGAAGCGAGCCAGCAACCCGAGGGCGAGCAGCGGGATGTAGGCGTTCAGCCCCGCCGCGGCCGCCAGCCCGAAGCCGGTCAGCAGTTCCATCACTCCAGTATGCGGCGGGTCACCACACCCCGGGGACGAGTCGGTGGCGGACCTGTTCGCGATACTGCGGGTATCCGGGGCGATCAGGGCCGCTGCTCGTCACGGACGCGGGCGCAGCATCAGGGTCGAGCACTGCCGACGTCGCGACGCGCAGCGCTGTCAGGCGGCATCACGGCGCCGGTACACCAACCCCGCCAGCAGCGTGATCAGTGCCGCCACCGCGACCATCACGACCAACGCTCCGACGGGGACGTCGGTGGGCACCGTGGTCTGCCCGACCGGGGACAGGTCGATCAGCCACTGCGGCAGCCGCAGTAGTGCACCCAGGTAGAGCGCCGTGATCACGAAAGTCACGGCCAGCCAGGCGATCCACGGTCGGCGCAATGCCACCGCCAGCGCGGCGACGGCGGCCATCACCGCCAGGGCAGGGACGTAGCCCAGCCCGGCCAGCGTCAGCCTCACCACCGTCTGGGGTTCGCCCATCGTCAGGCCCGCACCGAGGCCATTCCCCAGGCCCGCGAAGAACATCGACACCGCCGCGCCGAGGACGGCGGTCACGACCGCACCCACCAGCCAGGACCACCGCGACACCGCGCCCGCCAGGACCGACTCGCCGAGCCCGGCCTGCTCGTCGGAGTACACCCGAAGCACCGCGGTGGTCACGTAGGCCGCGGCGACGGCGGCGAGGAACTGCGACATCGTCGTGTAGATCCCGTCGTTGCCCTGCGCGGCCAGCATGCGCGCAATCAGTTCGTTGGTCTGCGCGGCGTCGCGCAGCGACTTGGTCATCGAGCCGAACGCCAATCCCGCCAGGAACAGACCCACTGTCCAGCCGATCAGCGAGCCGCGTTGCAGCACCAGGTGCAGACCGATCACGCCGCGGATCGGCTTCGCGCCGGGCCGTTCCCCGCTGGTGGCCAGGATGCCGTCGTCGTACTGCCTGCGCGCTTCGAGCACGGCGGCGAGCGCGATCAGCAAAACCGTCACCACCAGCAGAAGAGCGAGCGGCCACCAGCGCAGATCGACGAACGCGCGCATCTGCTGGGCCCAGGCGATGGGGGAGAACCAGCTCAGCGCACTACCCGAGTGGTCGATGACGTCACCGACACCGCGGATCAGCGCGGCCAGCGCAAGCAGCGCCATCGCCGCGCCGCTCGCGGTCCGAGCGACCCGCCACAGCTGGGCCGTCACCGCGGCGACCGCGCCGAACACGGTGGCCACGGCCGTGACGCCGATACACATCGCAGCGGTGTCCGCGACGGCGAAGCCACTGGCCGCCATCGCCGCGGTCATCGTCACGGCGATCACGGCGTTCACGGCGCCGACGACGAGCAGGGCGGCCGTGGTGCGGGCATACCGGCCGACCGGGGACGCCAGCACCAGTTCGGCTGTTCCGCCTTCCTCTTCGGCCCGGGTGTGCCGAATCACGGTGAGGATGGCAAGGATCGACGTGGCGACGATCAACGTCAGCATCAGTTCGTTGGCCATCATCGCCCCGAGATCGGTCTCGTTGCCGCCGAACATCGGCCCGCCCATCATGATTCCGGCGGGCGTCTGGAGAAGTTGCACGCGGGTGCGCCGCTGCGCCTCGTCGGGATAGGCGAGCTCCAGGGCGTTCGGGGTGTACAGCATCATCGCGGTCAGCACCGAGATCCACACCGTCAGTCGCACGCGGTCGCGGCGCAGCGCCAGCCTGACGAGGTGGGCCGTGCCGGTCCAGCGCGACGCCGACGGGGCGGCGTGGTGACGGGCCCGGGCCGGTGTGGTGGCGGTGGCGCTCATGACCCTGCCCGCTGATACTCGCGCAGGAACATGTCTTCCAGCGAGGCCGGCGCCACGGTCAGGTCCTCGATACCCAGTCCGCTCAGGTCGGCCATCGCCCGGTCCAGATCGCTACGGTCCACCGCGAACCGCACCCGACCGTCGTCGACCTCGAGTTCTCTGACGTAGTCCGCCTCTCGGAGGCGTTGCGCATCGCCGCGGGTGCGCGCGGAGACAGTCGTCGCCATCAGATGGCGCATCTGGTGCAGGGTGCCCGATTTCACGGTGCGTCCCGCTCGGATGATCGTCACCGTGTCGCAGAGCTTTTCGACCTCGCCGAGGATGTGGCTGGACAGCAACACGGCGGCACCGCGCTCGGCCACCTCGCGGACACACTCCTGAAACCGCTGCTCCATCAACGGATCCAGGCCGGCGGTGGGTTCGTCGAGGATGAGCAACTCACTGTCGGTGCTGAACGCGGCCACGATCGCGACCTTCTGCCGGTTGCCCGTCGAATAGGTGCGGGCTTTCTTGCTCGGGTCGAGTTCGAAGCGTTCGATCAGGTCGTCACGCCGCTTCGTATCGACGTTCTCGGTGCCCCGCAGCCGGGCCAGGAAGTCGATGGCCTGCATGCCCGTCAGGTTGGGCCAGATCGTCACGTCGCCTGGGACGTAGGCGATTCGGCGGTGCAGGTTCACCGCGTCGCGCCACGGGTCGCCGCCCAGCAGCCGCACTGTGCCCCGGTCGGCGCGAAGCAGGCCCAGCAGCACCCGGATCGCGGTGGACTTGCCGGCCCCGTTGGGGCCCAGGAAGCCGGCCACGCTGCCGGCGGCGACGCTGAGGTCGAGGCCGTCGAGCGCCTTGGTGTGTCCGAAGGACTTGATCAGCCCCCGGATGTCGACGGCGAGTTCACCGCCGTGGGTGTCAGCCATCGTCATCCCTTTCTGTCGGTGTGAAGGCAAGGCCCTGCTCGCGTCTGGCCAGAAACGCCTCGTACATCGTCGAGCTGGTCATCAAGCCGTTGGTGTACAGCTCGAGCGCGGGGAGCACCATGTCCTCGCTGTAGTCGCGGAGCACGGCGCGCAGATCCGACGGGTCGTCGTGCAACTGCAGGTACAGCAGGAAGGCCCCGCCACCCGTCATGGCGAGGAAGCGGGCCCTGGCCCGCGGATCGGGGCTCGGCTTGACGGTGCCGGCGAGGACGCCCGCTTCGAGGTACTGCTCCGTGTTGTCGATCATCGTGCGCCACAACGTTTTCGCCAGCTCGCCACCGGTCTGCAGGCTCCGAACCAGATAGCCCATCATCGGGGCGTAGTCCTCGATTTCGGCCAGCTGCGCGAACCACGTCGCGGCGTCGGTGGTCTGGATCGACTCGGTCTTGGTTTCGAGGACGGTCCGCGCGATGTGGTCGTCACAGGCCTTACGCAGGCCGTCTTTCGAGCCGAAATGATGCATCACCAGCGCGGGGCTCACCCCGGCCGCCGCCGCGATCGACCGGATCCCGACCGCGAAGCCCTCGCGGCCGAATGTCTCGATGGCCGCGTCCCGGATCCGCGCTACCGCGGTCAGATCGTCGCCTGAACGCATGTTCAGTAGATTAAACGCGCGTTCAGCGAGCGGTCAAGGGGTTTCTCGCTGGAGGCGCAAGAGGGGTCCCGCGGGACTCGGTGGCCGGCTGACCGCGGGCCAGCTGGTCGGTCAGGCAGCTACGGGTGCCGACGGCCTCGCCGAACGTGAACTCCATGCGAAGATTTAGCCGATTCTTCGCAATTTCTGCACGCTCGGAGCACGCGTTTCGAGGGCCGGAGTGAAAGTGCCTCAGCCGCGTACTCGGGAAAACGACTCAGCCGCGTACCGCGGCGAGCAGGCCATCGCCCAGCGGAATCAGCACCGGGGTGAGCCGTTCGTCCTCGGCAATCAGCCGGGCAGCCTCGCGCACCGCGCTGACCTCGGCGTCGTTGGCCGACGCGTCACCGGCCCGGCCGCCCAGTGCGGCACGGTGCACGATGACCGCGCCCCCTTCGCGGAGTAGGCGAATCCCCTCGACCACGAACTGCGGCTGATCGGCGGGATCGGCGTCGATGAACACCAGGTCGTAGGTCTCATCGGCCAACCGCGTCAGCACCTCCTGGGCGCGCCCGCTGATCAGCCGGGTCCGGCCCGGGCCCACCCCAGCTTCGGTGAACGCCTGCTTGGCGATGCGCTGATGTTCGGGCTCGACGTCGATGGTGGTCAGGACGCCGTCTTCGCGCATCCCCGACAGCAGCCACAGCCCGCTGACGCCGGCGCCGGTGCCGACCTCGACCACGGCGCGCGCATCGGTGAGCTTGGCCAGCACGCACAGCAGCGCCCCCACCGCGGGAGTGACCGCCCCGGCTCCGATGTCCACCGCGCGCTCGCGGGCGGCAGCGACGATCGCGTCCTCGGAGATCGAGTGCTCGGCGTGGTTGACGATCGCCTCGGCCTGGCTGGCCGGGGCCGGGGACTCCCGGGGCTCCCGGGACCCCTGAGACTCCCGGGGGCCGGCGGCGGGCTCGTCGGTGCTGGACATGCCCGCAGCGTAGAGCGCGCGAGCGGCGGCCGACACCCCGACACGCCCGGCTCCGGCGGCCATAATTTCGGGTTCCGGCGACCCGTTTGTGCAGGTGAAAAAAGGGGTAGCGAATGTTCTCAGGAAATGTTCAGTTATCTCATATGTCTGGCACACCAGCACGGGAGACGGTAAGCGCATGACAGACGGCGCACCCAGCGCACGCGGTGACCACCGGCGCTTCGGGAACAACCCCCTGCTGCACCGTGTTGTGCGTACCGAGCGGCCGTCCGAGGACGATCGCGACCGTCACGACCTGGAGGATCCGACGACCACCAACTCCGCCCCCGCGACTTCATCCGTTGCCGCCCCGGTGTCGATGGCGCACCTTGAGCAGTACACCGATGCCGAGTGGGTCGAGCCGTCCGACGAACTGACCGGAACGGCGGTGTTCGACGCCACCGGCGACCATGCCGCGATGCCGAGCTGGGACGAGCTGGTCCGCCAGCACGCCGACCGGGTCTACCGGCTGGCTTATCGCCTCTCGGGCAATCAACACGACGCCGAGGACCTGACCCAGGAGACGTTCATCCGCGTCTTCCGGTCGGTGCAGAACTACCAGCCCGGAACGTTCGAAGGCTGGCTGCACCGCATCACCACCAACCTGTTCCTCGACATGGTGCGTCGCCGCGGCCGAATCCGGATGGAAGCCCTGCCCGAGGATTACGACCGGGTGCCCGCCGACGAGCCGAATCCCGAGCAGATCTACCACGACTCCCGCCTCGGTCCGGACCTGCAGGCGGCGCTGGATTCGCTGCCGCCCGAGTTCCGCGCCGCGGTGGTCCTGTGCGACATCGAAGGACTGTCCTACGAAGAGATCGGCGCCACCTTGGGCGTCAAGCTCGGTACCGTGCGCAGCCGTATCCACCGCGGCCGTCAGGCGTTGCGCGACTACCTGGCGCATCAGGCGAACACCAGCGGCCAGATGTTCGACGAGGCACGCCCGGCCTGAGTTGCATGCGCTGACCCACAGTTTGGCGCGCTACATTCGAAGCAGTCCTGTCGAGCGGAGAGGAGTTGGGCGATGTTCGATCCCGGACACGCTTTCCGGCGCGCCTTCTCCTGGCTTCCGTCGCATTTCGCCTCGCAGAGCGACGCACCTGTCGGTCCGCGCCAGTTCGGATCCACCGAGCATCTGTCCATCGAGGCGATTGCCGCATTCGTCGACGGCGAGCTACGCATGAGTGCGCACCTGCGCGCCGCGCACCATCTGTCGTTGTGTCCGGATTGCGCGATGGAGGTCGATGCCCAGCGGCAGGCCCGTGCGGCGTTGCGGGACTCCCTTCCGGTGGACATGCCTAGTTCATTGCTCGGCCTGTTGTCGCAGATCCCGCACCACTCGCCGGTGGAACCCCCTGAGGACACCGATGGGTCGCCGTTAGCTGAGGACGCGCGGCGCGCTCGCCGCAGACGCCGGTAGGGTAGAGACAGATTTTCGGCCGGCGGCCTGCGTCGACGGTTGCTGACGCCGAGTGGACATGAGCGAGCAGGCGCCGCGACAAAAGAAGGATCAATACCCGTGAGCAATCTGGACCAGACCGGCCGAGAGCGTCTCGAGCCGCGCCCGGTGTCGCGTCCGCCGGTCGATCCGGCCGCCCAGCGCGCGTTCGGCCGACCGTCCGGTGTCGAAGGCTCTTTCCTGAACGCCGAGCAACACCGCGACCAGGGTGAGTACACCCCGAAGGACCAGGCGCCCGACCCGGTGCTCGCCGAGGCTTTCGGACGCCCGGACGCGGGCGGTGATTCGCTGCAGCGTCATCCCACCGATGCCGGCGCGCTCGATGCTGAACGCGACGGCGGGGTCGACGATGTCGACGATCCGTGGCGCAACCCGGGCGCACCCGTCGGGCTGGGCACCCCGGCGCTGGCCCCGAGCAGCCCGCAGGTGCAGAGCGCACCGGCCGGCAAGCTCGGCGTCCGCGATGTGCTCTTCGGCGGCAGGGTGTCCTACGCCGCGCTGGCGTTGCTGGCGATCGTGGCGCTGGTCATCGGTGTCGCAGGCGGTTGGGTCGGCCGCAAGACCGCCGAGGTCGTGGAGGCGTTCACGACGTCGAAGGTGACCCTGGAGACCACCGACGATCCCGCCGTGCACGGCGGCGAGTTCGCGGAGGTCGCTGCCGCGGTGGCCGATTCGGTGGTGACGATCGAGGCGACCAGCGACACCGAGGGGTCCCAGGGTTCCGGCGTCGTGGTCGACGAACGGGGCTACGTCGTCACAAACAACCACGTGATCTCCGAGGCCGCCACCAACCCCAGCAAGTTCCAGATGTCGGTGGTGTTCAACGACGGCACTGAGGTCCCCGCCAACCTGGTGGGCCGCGACCCCAAGACCGATCTCGCGGTGCTGAAGGTCGACAACGTCGACAACCTCGTGGTGGCCCGGATGGGCGACTCGGACAAGCTCACCGTCGGCGAGGAAGTGATCGCCGCGGGCGCCCCACTGGGGCTGCGGAGCACCGTCACCCACGGCATCATCAGCGCCCTGAACCGGCCCGTGCCGCTGTCGGGCGACGGCTCCGACACCGACACCGTCATCGACGGCGTGCAGACCGACGCCTCGATCAACCACGGCAACTCCGGCGGGCCGCTGATCAACATGAGCTCCGAGGTCATCGGCATCAACACCGCGGGCAAGTCGCTGTCGGACAGTGCCAGTGGTCTCGGGTTCGCGATCCCGGTCAACGAGGTCAAGCAGGTCGTGGAGACGTTGATCGAGAACGGCAAGATCTCGCATCCGACGCTGGGTCTCACAGCCCGTTCGGTGAGCAACGACCTCGCCAAAGGGGCCCAGATCGCCAACGTCGCCGCCGGCGGTCCCGCTGAGCAGGCCGGGATCCTGGAGAACGACGTGGTGATCAAGGTCGGCGACCGCACGGTCGCCGACGCCGACGAGTTCGTCGTCGCCGTCCGTCAGCTCAAGATCGGTGAACCGGCACCCATCGAGGTGGTCCGGGAAGGCCGCACCGTGACGCTGACGGTGACGCCCGGCGCGGATACCAGCACCTAGCCCATGTTTGCCAATGTCGGCTGGGGCGAGATGTTGGTCCTGGTGATCGCCGGATTGGTGATCCTCGGGCCGGAACGGTTACCCGGTGCCATCCGGTGGACGGCGGGCGCGGTGAAGCAGGCACGGGACTACCTCACCGGTGCCACCAGCCAGCTGCGCCAGGATTTCGGCCCGGAGTTCGACGACCTGCGCGAGCCGCTGTCGGAGCTGCAGAAGCTCCGGGGGATGACGCCGCGCGCGGCGCTGACCAAGCATCTGCTCGACGGCGACGACTCGATCTTCACCGGCAAGTTCGACGGCGACCCGAAGGCCCAGACGACGGGAAGGCCGGACAAGCCCGAAAAGCCTCAGTCCGGCCCCGGCCCGGCCGCGGTCATGCCACCGGCGGACAGCTCCGCGGCGACGAAGTTCGACACCGACGCCACCTAGAGCTGGCCTCCGTGGCCGGCGGCTCGCCCCCCGCGCGCTCAGCGGCCGGCAGGATCGAGTCCCAGTGACATGCCGGCCAGACCGCGCTTGCGGTTCGAGAGGGCGTCGGCGATCTTGTGCAACTCCTGGCCTGCAGCGGAGTTCGGGGCGCTGAGCACGAGCGGGATGCCGGTGTCGCCGGCGCCGACCAGCTCGGGATCCAGCGGCACCTGACCCAACAGCGGCACGTCGGTGCCCGTCGAGCGCGACAGGCTGTCGGCCACATGCCGGCCGCCGCCCTCGCCGAACATCTTCACGACCGGACCGTCGACCATGTTCTCCACGACACCGGCGATGCGCTGCCGGGTCTGAAGCGCGATCGCGCCGGCCCGTTCGGCCACCTCGGCGGCGGCCATCTGCGGCGTGGTCACCACCAGGATCTCGGCACCCGGGATCAACTGGGCGACCGAGATCGCGATGTCACCGGTGCCGGGCGGCAGGTCCAGCAGCAGCACGTCCAGGTCACCCCAGTACACGTCGGCGAGGAACTGCTGCAGCGCGCGGTGCAGCATCGGACCGCGCCACACCACCGGTGTGTTGCCCTGGGTGAACATCGCGATCGAGATCACCCGCACGTTGTGGGCGATCGGGGGCAGGATCATCGAATCGACCTGGGTGGGGCGGTCGGTCGTCCCCATCATTCGGGGTACGGAATGCCCGTAGATGTCGGCGTCCAGCACGCCCACCGAGAGGCCCCGCGCGGCCAGCGCCGCCGCCAGGTTGACCGTGACGCTGGATTTGCCGACCCCGCCCTTGCCCGACGCGACGGCGTAGACCTTGGTCAACGAGCCGGGCTGGGCGAACGGGATCACCGGTTCCCGCGAGTCGCCACGCAGCAGCTTGCGCAGCTCGGCGCGCTGCTCGTCGTTCATGACGTCCAGGCTCACCCGCACCGCACCGGTGCCGGGCACATCGCTGACCGCTCGGGTCACCTGCTCGGAGATCTCGGTCTTCTTAGGGCAGGCCGAGGTGGTGAGGTAGATCTCGACATGCACCGAGTCGTCGTTGTCGACGGTGACGTTCTTGACCATGCCGACCTCGGTGATCGGACGGCGCAGCTCGGGGTCGACCACCTTGGACAGGGCAGCGCGGACCGCCGATTCCAGGTCATGCGAAGTAGATGACATCGCCGTCGAGTCTAGGCCGCGGACCCGTGCGGACCCGAATTCGGCCGGGGGCCGGGTTCAGCCGGGCGGGCCGGGGGCCGGCCCCAGACCGGGCGGCAGTCCCGCTGCCGGGGCGGGGGGCGGGGCCTGCTGCAACGGTCCCGGAGCGGGCGGCGGCGCGGCCGGTCCCGGGGGAAGCAGCGGCTGGGCGGCCGGACCCGGGGGAAGCAGCGGCTGGGCCGCCGGACCCGGGGGCATCGGGCCGGGCGCGGCCGCAGGCGCGGGCGGGACGGAGTCCTTGATGCAGAACACCGCGCAGTCCGGTTGCTTCTGCTGGGGCTGCATCCACGGCGGCAGCCAGCTCAGCTGGGGCGCCGGGGCGGGTTCGGGCGGCGCCTCCGGCGCGGGTCCGGGCAGCGGACCGAGCGACTGGCCTGGTGCGAAACCGGGGACGTTGGTGTTGAGCAGGCCGGCGGCGTCGGTGCGCCCCATCATCGGCAGCAGTGACATCGGGTCGTCGGCGGGCAACCCGGTGGCATTGAGCGGCATCCCCGGACCGAGTCCCTGGGAGCTCTCGAGCAGGTGCATGTTGACCGCGGTGGCTGCCGGACTCAGCTCCGGGACAGGCCCGGTGATCGGCGGCAGGTCGACGGGCACGACGCCGGTCGCGTACGACGCCGCCCAGCTGAGCACGTTGCGCGCATAGGCCATCGAGTTGTTGTAGCGCAGGATCGAGGCCACTACATCGCCCTGGTTGCGCAGGTTCAGGCCACCACTGCACAGGTAGCGGGCCGCGGCCAGGGACGAATCGAACAGGTTCTGCACGTCGGCCTTGCCGTCGCCGTCACCGTCGGAGGCGTAGCGCGACCAGGTGCCGGGCAGGAACTGCATGGGCCCCATGGC
Organism: uncultured Mycolicibacterium sp.; assembly: GCA_964000695.1. GTDB lineage: Bacteria > Actinomycetota > Actinomycetes > Mycobacteriales > Mycobacteriaceae > Mycobacterium. The sequence goes on from CAXEZH010000208.1 coordinate 19,621, forward strand.
CCGGGCGTACACCACCCGGTCGGCCGAGCGGCTCTGCACGATGACTTCGTTACCCGGCAGCGTGCCGTCCAACGCCGGACCGTAGATCGGTCGTACGGCGGTGCCGCGCGCGTCGGTGGCCCCGCCGTTGGCGTGCATCGACTCGATGCGGCCGATACCGGCCAACAGGTTCCAGCTGACCCCGCAGCCCGGGTAGGCGGTGGCCATCATCGACTCAGCGTTGCGGTAGGCGGCCAGCGCCATCGAGGGGATTCGCAGGGTGCCCGGGGCATTGACGACCGCGGACGGTGGCGGGGCGGATGCGGTGACGCCGGCGACCCGCAGCGGGGTCGGCGTCTTCGTCACCGCGACGACCGAGGCGCCGGAGTCATCGGCGGGAGCGGCCACCACCGCGGCCATGGGGGCGACCGCCGAATCGCGTGCCGCACCGCCATGCGCCGACGGCGGAGATCCGCCGACCGCGCCGGCCAGCACCAGGGGGGTGATCACCGCGGCGACGCCGAACACCGGCATACGGACAACATCGGTTGCTCGGCGCCGCGCTGCTCGGAGGGCCGAGACTCCCCCTATATGCACTCAACCGTCCTAGCTGTGTGATCGCCTGTGAACTTCGCCACCATACCTATTGGGCCACGGCTGTGTAACAACTATCGCCACAGCCGTCACCCTGATTTCTTGGGCCGCTTCTCCGACTGCTGTTTGCTCGGCCGGTCTGTGCCCGTGGCGGGCTGCAGATCGGCGATCAGCTCGCGGATCTCCTCCAACTCGCGGCGCAGGTAATCCCTGGTGGCCACTTCACCGACCGCCAGACGCAGCGCGGCCAATTCCCGGGCCAGGTATTCGGTGTCCGCCTTGGTCTGCTCCGCGCGCCGGCGGTCTTCCTCGAGTGAGACCCGGTCGCGGTTCTCCTGGCGGTTCTGAGCCAGCAGGATCAACGGCGCCGCGTACGCGGCCTGGGTGGAGAACGCGAGGTTGAGCAGGATGAACGGGTAGGGGTCCCACTGCCAGGCGAAGGCGCCGATGTTGAGCAGGATCCACGTGATCACCGCAACCGTCTGGATCGCCAGGTAGCGCCCGGTGCCGAGGAACCGCGCGATGCTCTCGCTGAAGGCACCGACGGCCTCGACGTTCAGGCGCGGGCCGATCGAGCGTGACACCCGCGGGGTGTCCAGGCGCTGCCGCGCCGACGAGTCGCTCATGTCGGCGTCTCGGCGGTCACGATGACGGGTTCGGCTTCCCGTTCGCGCCAGTCGTCAGGCAACAGGTGGTCGAGGACGTCATCGACCGACACAGCGCCGACGAGATGGCTCTCCTCGTCGACCACCGGCCCGCACACCAGGTTGTAGGCGGCGAAGTAGCGCGTCAGCGCGCCCAGCGAGTCCTCCGGGCGCAGGCTGGGCAGATCGGTGTCCAGAATCCCACTGACCAGTGCCGCGGGCGGCTCGCGCAGCAGACGCTGCAGATGCACACAGCCCAGATACCGCCCGGTGGGGGTGGCCGTGGGTGGTCGCGCGACGAACACCAGCGACGCGAGCGCCGGGGTGAGATCCGGATCACGCACGCGGGCAAGGGCTTCGGCCACGGTGGTGTCGGGGGCGAGCACCACCGGCTCGGAGGTCATCAACCCGCCGGCGGTATTGGGCGAGTGACTGAGCAGACGCCGGACGTCTTCGGAGTCCTCCGGATCCATGCGGCGCAGGAACTGCTCCGCGTCGGCCGGTGTCATGGTGCCCAGCAGATCGGCGGCGTCGTCGGGGTCCATCGCCTCGAGCACGTCGGCCGCGCGGTCGGTCTGCAGCTGTTTGAGCACCGAGAGCTGTTCGTCCTCGGGCAGTTCCTGCAGCACGTCGGCCAGGCGTTCGTCGTCGAGGGCGTTGACGACCTCGTAGCGCCGTTTGGGGGGCAGCTCCCGCACCGCGTCGGCGACCTCGATGGGCCGCTGGCCCTGGAACTGTTCCAGCAGTTGGGCGACGCCCTGGTCGGGCATCGCCAGACCCGACGGGGTCAGTCCGTGAACGTGCTGCCAGTCGACGGTGTAGACGTTGCTGCGCCGCCCGAGCCTGCGCTGGGGGCGCACGGCCACCTTGGTCACCATCCAGTCCCGGCGGCGGGTCTGTTCGATGCCGAGGTCGACGACGACGACGTCGATGCCGGCCAGCTGGCTCAGGTCCGGGTCGTCGACGCGGACCCGGGTTTCGAGCACCTGGCCCAGGACGAGGACCTCACCGGGCCGCTGAGCGAAGCGGCGCAGTGAGACATTGCCCGTCGAGAGGGTCACCGCTCCGGGTTCGATCGCGGTGACGCGCAGTATCGGGACGAAAATCCTTCTGCGGCTGAGCAGCTCGATCACCAAGCCCAGCACGCGGGGCTGCTGGCGCACGATGCTGATGCCGATCACCACATCGCGCACGCGGCCGATCGATTCGCCGTCGGGGCCCAGCACCACCATCCCCGCGAGTCGGGCCGCATAGACCCGGTTGACCGACGCCATGGTTGTCAAGAGTAGAGAGTGTTGGTGTGGAAAACCGGTATCGCCCCCGCCGCACCTGTCTGTCCGTGCCGGGCAGCAGCCCCAAGATGATCCAGAAAGCCAAAACGCTGCCTGCCGATCAGGTTTTTCTCGATCTCGAGGACGCGGTCGCGCCGGATGCGAAAAGCCAAGCGCGCGCCCAGGTGGCGGCAGCGCTGGCCGAGGACGGGTGGGCCGGCCAGCTGCGCGGCGTGCGCGTCAACGACTGGACCACGCCGTGGACCCACGCCGACGTCATCGAGGTGGTCGCGCGTGCCGGTTCCTCGGTGGACGTCGTCGTGCTGCCGAAGGTGACCGAGGCCGCCCACGTCCACGCGCTCGACCTGCTCCTCAGCCAACTCGAGGCCACCCATGGACTGCCGTTGGGACGCATCGGAATCGAGGCGCAGATCGAAGACGCCAGGGGATTGACCAACATCGACGCGATCGCGTCCGCGCCGCGCGTGCAGGCGCTCGTGCTGGGCCCGGCGGATCTGATGGCCAGCCTGAACATGCGCACCCTCGAGGTCGGGGAGCAGCCTGCAGGCTACGACGTCGGCGACGCCTACCACCACGTGCTGATGCGCATCCTGGTGTCCGCCCGCGCCCACGGTGTCGCCGCGATCGACGGGCCGTACCTCAAAGTGCGCGACGTCGACGCGTTCCGCAGGGTGGCCGGGCGGTCGGCGGCGTTGGGTTACGACGGAAAATGGGTTCTGCATCCCGACCAGATCGAGGCCGGCAACGAAATCTTCAGTCCCCGCCAGGAGGCTTACGACCACGCCGAGCTGATCCTCGAGGCCTACGCATGGCACACATCGCGCGCCGGTGGCGCCAGGGGAGCAGTGATGCTGGGCGACGAGATGATCGACGAAGCCAGCCGCAAGATGGCGCTCGTCATCGCCGGGCAGGGACGCGCCGCGGGGATGCAGCGCACCGGCGAGCCGTTCAGCCCGCCCGCCTAACCGGGCGACGGGCCCGACACCATGGCGAACACCAGCATGTAGACGACGTAGCCCACGATCGCGAGCGAGCTGATGATGACTGCGGCCACGGCCAGCGAGTGGCCGCTCTGGCCGCTGCGTTTCGTGTCGTTCATCGCAATCAATCCCAGCACCAGGCCGGCCAGTGCGGGCAGGCAGCACGCCAGCCCGGCCACCGCGCACACCAACGCGGCGATCGCCTTGCCGTTGGTACCCGGGGGAGGCTGCTGCGGCGGATAGCCGGCGAAGCTGGGGTGGGGCGTGTAGTAACCCGATCCGGGCAACCCGGGGTGGGGCGTCGGGTACACCGGCGGCGGCAACCCGGCGTCCTCCGGGTAGTCCAGCGGCCGATCGAAGCCGTCAGTCGGTCGCTGGTCGCTCATCGCCCGTCACCGCTGCGTCAGCTCGCGATGACCGAGACGGTCCACACCAGGCTGATCAGCAGGGTCACCGCGCCGACCGCGATGCCCGCGACGGCCAGACCGTGCCCGTCCTGGCCGCGTTCCTTGATCTGGTTGATCGCGATGATGCCGAGCACGATGCCCACGATCGAGCCGATACCGCAGCACACGCCGAGGATCGACGCAACCAGAGAGGCGATCGCCAGCTGATTGGTTCCCCGGGACACCGGAGCTCCGTAGCCCAGGTCGGCCGACGGATAACCACCCGGGCCGTAGGGGGGCGGGGGCGGGTACGACGGCTGACCGTAACCCTGATAGGGCGTCGAGCCCGCGTCGCCGTACGGCGGGGGATATCCGGAGGACTGCGGTGGGGTGTAACCGGACGGCGGCGGATAGCCGGGCGGTGGATAGCCCGACGGTTGCGAGTAGCCGGAAGGCTCGGGATAGCCCGGCGGTTGCGAATAGCCCGGTGGCTGCGAATAGCCGGAAGGCGGCGGGTTGTATGCCGGCGGCGTGTCGTCATCGGACCGAGGGGCGGGAGACTCCTCGCCGGAGGCCGCTTCATGCCCACTGAACTGCGGTTCAGATCCACCGGCGGGGGGCTCGGAACGCTCGTTTCGGCCTGCGTCGTCGTCCGGATTGGTCATGCTGATCAACCTAGCCTAAGAGTTGCGGGGCGCGGTGCTCGTCGGTTCGGGCACCTTTGCGGCGCGTCAGGCGTTGACAATGCGGACGGTGACAGCGACCGTCGAAGAGACAGTGGTGACGCCGCTGAAGCGAAGGAGTTGCAGGAGATGACCAGCCCGTTCCAACCCGGACAGAATCCCGGTGTGGCCTCGGGCGTCCCCGCTTCCGGACGGGGCCGCCCGGTCGGTCTGCCGACTCCTCCCAAGGGGTGGCCGATCGGCTCGTACCCGACCTACGCCGAGGCGCAGCGCGCCGTCGATTACCTGTCTGACCAGCAGTTCCCGGTCGAGCAGGTGACGATCGTCGGCGTCGACCTGATGCAGGTCGAGCGAGTCACGGGCAGGTTGTCCTGGCCCAAGGTGCTCGGCGGCGGTGTGCTCACCGGGGCCTGGTTGGGCCTGTTCATCGGCCTGATTCTCGGCTTTTTCAGCCCCAACCCGTGGAGCGCGCTGATCACCGGCCTGATCGCCGGTGTGTTCTTCGGTCTCATCACCTCGGCGATCCCCTACGCGATGGCCCGCGGCACAAGAGATTTCAGCTCGACGATGCAGTTGGTGGCCGGCCGCTACGACGTGCTCTGCGATCCGCAGAGCGCCGAGCGCGGGCGTGATCTGCTGGCGCGCTTGACTCTCTGAACCCCGCGCGACAGCGCGGGTCGGCGCACGGCGCGCCGCTGATGTTCGGCAGTTTCCGCACGCTCGCTCGTCCGCCGAACGGGCGTTGCGCTGCGAAGATGTTGCGCAACCAGCGCCGCGCGCTCTACGGTGTGCCCTCGATGGCTGAGATCGTTCTCGATCGGGTGACCAAGACTCATCCCGACGGCGTGGCGGCGGTCAGGGACCTGTCGATCACCATTGCCGACGGCGAGTTCGTCGTCCTGGTGGGGCCGTCGGGGTGCGGGAAGTCGACGACGCTGAACATGATCGCCGGCCTCGACGAGATCACCTCCGGAGACCTGCTGATCGACGGCCGCCGGGTCAACGACCTTGCGCCGAAGGACCGTGACATCGCGATGGTGTTCCAGTCGTACGCCCTGTACCCGCATCTGACGGTGCGCCAGAACATCGCCTTCCCGCTGACGTTGACGAAACTGGCGCGCGAGCAGATCAGCGAGAAGGTGGAGCAGACCGCGAAAACGCTTGATCTGGTTGACCTTCTGGACCGTAAGCCCGACCAGCTGTCGGGTGGGCAGCGGCAGCGGGTGGCGATGGGGCGCGCGATCGTGCGCAGTCCCAAGGCGTTTCTGATGGACGAGCCGCTGTCTAACCTGGATGCCAAGCTGCGGGTGCAGATGCGTTCGGAGATCGCCCGCCTCCAGAAACGGTTGGGCACGACCACGGTCTTCGTCACCCATGACCAGACCGAGGCCATGATGTTGGGCGATCGGCTCGTGGTGATGTCGGCCGGTGCGGTGCAGCAGATCGGTACGCCCGATGAGCTGTATCGGGACCCGCTCAACCTGTTCGTCGCAGGTTTCATCGGATCGCCCCCGATGAACTTCTTCCCCGCCGCGGTGACCGGCCTCGGGGTGCGGTTGCCCTTCGGTGAGGTTCCGCTCACGGGCGAATCCTACGAGCGGATCCGCGATCACCGGTCGGCCCACGATCTCGTCGCCGGGGTGCGGCCCGAGCATCTGCAGGACGCCGACGTCATCGACGCCTACGCCAGGATCAACGCGCTGTGCTTCGACGTGACGGTCGAAATGGTCGAGTCGCTCGGCGCCGACAAGTATGCGTACTTCACCACCGACGGGCCTGCCGTACGGGCGGCCCAGCTGACCGAGGCCACCGATTCCGCGTTCGAGTCGCTGGCCTCCGGCTCCGCCGCCAACGAGTTCGTCGCCCGGGTTCCGGCGCAGTCCGCCGCTCGGGCCGGCGAAACGATGCGCCTGGCGCTGGACCCGGCCGCGGTCATGGTCTTCGATCCCCGGACCGGGGCGAACCTCACCCGGGCGGCGGGTCCGCGATGACAGATGTCTTGGCCGCGGTCCGCGCCCACCTGACCGACCATTTCACTCGCGCCGGGGTGCTCGCCGAGCCCGACGAGGCCAGTGTCACGTTCCTCGGCACCGAACGGTTCGGCATCCTCCGGTACGCGCTGCCCGATGACGAGGCGGCACAGTATGTTTCGCTGGGTTGCGCCAGGCAGCCGATGGTGGATCCCGCCGAGTTGATCACTGATCCGGTGCGCGGCCCGCGGGCCGAGGTGGTCGTCGCGCTGCGGGGGCCGGTGCCGGTCGGGTTGGCGCGTTCGATCGCGGTCCTGGCCGCCGCTCCCGCGGTCGAGGGACTCATCTTGGAACCCGATTCTCTGATCGATCTCGAGACGCCGTTGTGGCAGGGCGCCCCGTTCACGGCATTTCTTCTGGGGCGCAGCGCGATCGACGATGTGGTGCTGCCCGAACCTCTTTCACCGGTGGTGATCCTGTCGGCGATTCCGATCACCCAGACAGAGGCGGCGTGGGTACGGCTCAAAGGTGCGGACGCGATGCGGGAGGCGTGGGTGCAGGACGGGGTCGATACGGCGGACCCACGGCGGCGGGCCGCCAGTCCGGCGTGAGCGGCGGGCCGGGTTAGAGCCAGTTGTTGCGTCGGAACGTGCGGTAGAGCAGTAGGCACACGGTCACCATCACCAGCAGGACCGTGGGATAGCCGAACGCCCAGTCGAGTTCGGGCATGTCCTCGAAGTTCATTCCATAGATGCCCGCCAGAGCGGTCGGCACGGCGGCGATGGCCACCCAGGCGGAGATCTTGCGCATGTCGATGTTCTGCTGCATCGCGACCTTGCCCAGTGCGGCCTGTACGAGAGAGCTCAGCAGCTCGTCGTAACTGGCGATGCGTTCGGCGGCTTTGATGGTGTGGTCGAGCACGTCGCGCATGTATCGGCGGATTTCGACGTTGATCAGGTCGTCGTGCTCGCTGCCGATGCGCTGCAGGTCGGTGGCCAGCGGGCTGACCGCGCGGCGCAACTCGACGATCTCGCGCTTGAGCAGGTAGATGCTCTCGATGTTGGTCTGCGCCTGGGGGGAGAAGATGTCCTCCTCCATGGCGTCGATGTCGGTCTCGATCAGATCGGTGACATCGAGGTAGCTGTCCACGACCTGATCAGCGATGGCATGCATCACCGAGTAGGGACCGAGCTTCAGCGACGCCGGAGATTCCTCGAGGCGCCTGCGCACCCCGGCGAGGCCGCCGTGTTCGCCGTGGCGCACGGTGACCACGAAATCCGGGCCGACGAAGATCATGATCTCGCCGGTCTCCACGATCTCCCGGGCGTTGGCCACTGATTCGTGGTCGACGTACTTCACCGTCTTGAGCACCAGGAACAGTGTCTTGTCGTAGCGCTCGAGTTTCGGCCGCTGGTGCGCGTGCACAGCGTCCTCGACGGCGAGTTCGTGCAGGCAGAAGACGTCGGCAACGGCCTGCATCTGGTGTTCGTCGGGTTCGTGCAGGCCGATCCAGACGAAGGCGTCGCGTCCTTCGGCCTCGATCTCGTGGACTTTGTTCAGTGCGGCAGCGTGGGTGTACTTGCCGGGCAGGCGAGTGCCGCCGCAATACACGCCGCAGTCGACCATCGCGGCCGAGACCGGGACATGGATACGGCTCGCGTCGGGACTCTCGACACCGCGCCCGCGGCCGCTTTGACGTAACAGCGAGGGCGGAAGCGCGCGAAACGACGGCATTCGCGATCTCCCTTCGGCGCTGTCGGTAGCACGGAATGCTACGCGCACCCGGGCCTGCTGAACCGTTCACCGAGGGGGAACCCATCGATTTGAGATTCGGAGGTCGGTTACCCTGACGGCCGTGGCTGATAACGTCGTCACCGCAGGCGAAGGCTCGCCGCAGGTGCGCACACCCCAGGTTGTCATCGAGGAAAGCGAGATCTTTGCAGCGCACGAGGGTGGCAAGCTCTCGGTGGCTCTGAAGTCTCCTCTGGACACCCAGCGCGCGCTGTCGATCGCGTACACGCCCGGTGTAGCCCAGGTCAGCCGCGCGATTGCGGCCGACAAGACCCTGGCCGCCAAGTACACCTGGGCCAATCGCCTGGTCGCGGTGGTCAGCGACGGAAGCGCGGTGCTGGGCCTCGGCGACATCGGTGCGGCGGCCTCGCTGCCGGTCATGGAGGGCAAGAGCGCGCTGTTCAAGGAGTTCGGCGGCCTGGACTCCATTCCGATCGTGCTGGACACCAAGGACCCCGACGAGATCGTCGAAACGTTGATCCGGCTGCGTCCCACGTTCGGCGCCGTCAACCTCGAAGACATCTCGGCGCCGCGGTGCTTCGAGATCGAGCGGCGGGTGATCGAGGCGTTGGACTGCCCGGTGATGCACGACGATCAGCACGGCACAGCGATCGTGGTGCTCGGCGCGTTGCAGGGCGCGTGCAAGGCGCTCGACCGCGACATGCATGAGTTGAGGGTGGTGATCTCCGGCGCGGGCGCGGCAGGTGTGGCCTGCGCGAACATTCTGCTGGCCAAGGGCATCACCGATGTCACGGTGTTGGATTCCAAGGGGATCGTCCACACCGGTCGCTCGGATCTGAACTCGTTCAAGGCCGAGCTCGCCGAGCGCACGAACCCCGGTGGTCGCACGGGGGGGATCGCCGAAGCCGTCGACGGCGCCGACATGTTTCTGGGGTTGTCGGCGGGCGTGGTCCCCGAGGAGATCATCGCGACGATGGCGCCCGACGGCATCGTGTTCGCGCTGTCCAATCCTGATCCGGAGATCCACCCGGATGCGGCGCGCAAGCATGCCGCGGTGGTCGCGACCGGCCGCAGCGACTTCCCGAACCAGATCA
>CAXEZH010000209.1:0-2225 GCA_964000695.1 uncultured Mycolicibacterium sp.
CACCTCGGCATCACTGGGCGGTTGCGGCGCCGGCGGCAGATCCCGGTGCCGATAGTCCGGCCCTTCGATGCGCACGGTGGTGAACATCGCTGCCAGCGTGTGGATTTCGCGCAGGAAGTCCTGCGCAGCGAAGCGGCCCTCCCCCAGCTGTTCGGGCAGGGTGTTGGAGGTCGCCGCCACCGAGACGCCGCGTTCGACCAGTGCGGAGAGCAGGCGTGAGATCAGCGTGGTGTTGCCGGGGTCGTCGAGCTCGAACTCGTCGATGCAGACCAGCACGTACTCCGACAACAACTCGATGCACTCGACGAACCCGAACACCCCCGCCAACTGGGTCAGCTCACCGAAGGTGGCGAATGCCCGCTTGGAGTTCGAGTCCTGGCCGACCTGGTAGTACGACGACGCCAGCAGATGGGTCTTGCCGACGCCGAAACCGCCGTCCAGGTACACCCCCACCCCGGGCAGCACCTCCCGCTTGCCGAACAACTTCTTCTTGCCGGCCCGCCGGGTGACGGCCTGGTCGCAGAACTGCCGACACGCCTGCACCGCTGCGGCCTGCGACGGCTCGGCCGGGTCGGGGCGGTAGGTGTCGAAACCCACGTCGGCGAACGTGGGCGGCGGAACCAGCTGAGCGATCAGTCGTTCTGGAGTGACGCTCGGGTGCCGGTCGACCAGATGTGCGACATCGCTGGGCCCGTGCATGCAGGCACCTTAACGGCGTGCTGTGATTCTGCGTATGTCCGAGCACGGTGACGGGACGCAGTTCACCCTCCTGGGCGGCGTCGACGCCGTCGACGCCGGGGTCCTGTCGGCGCACTACGGCTACCCCGAGGACCTGACCCGATGCTGGGTGCGGGGCAACATGATCACGTCCGTCGACGGCGCGGCCACCAGCGGCGGCAAGTCCGGCGCGCTCGGCGGAGACGCCGACCGCGCGGTGTTCGGTGCGCTGCGCGCCCTGGCCGACGTCATCGTCGTCGGGGCGTCGACCGCGCTCGTGGAGGACTACGCGGGAGTCCGGCTCAGCGCTGCCGAGCGCGAGGCCCGGCTCCGGCGCGGGCAATCCGAGGTGCCGCCCATCGCCGTGCTGACCCGGTCCGGCCGGCTCACCCGAGACGCGTCGCTGTTCCAGCGGACAGAGGTCGCACCACTCGTGCTGACCACCACCGAGGCCGCCGGCGAGGCACGCAGCCACCTCGGTGAGCTCGCCGAGGTCATCGACGCGTCCGGCCCCGACCCCGCGTCGGTGGATCTGCACGCCGCGCTGCACGCGCTGGCCCAGCGCAAATTGCTGCGCGTGCTGACCGAGGGCGGCCCCGGCGTTCTGGGCATGTTCGCCGACGCCGACCTGCTCGACGAGTTGTGCCTGACGGTGGCACCGGTGCTGGTCGGCGGCAACTCGGGGCGCATCGTCGCCGGTGCCGGTGAGGTGCGGGCCACGCTGCGGCTGGACCGGGTGCTCACCGATTCCGAGGGCTTTTTGTGCCTGCGCTACAGCCGGGCTCGCCGCGGGCCGGCCGACTGACGGCGATCAGTACTGTGGTCGGCATGCGTTTGCGTGTGGGAGCGGTGCTGGCGGTCGCGCTGAGCACGGCGCTGGCCGGGTGCGCGCCCGGACTCGCGGCCAATCCTCGCTATGCCACCGACTCCGGGGCGGGCCCGCAGGGCGCCCCCGAAACCACCACTCAAGCCTCCGGCCCGCCGGCCGTGGAAGCCCCCAAGAACGAACTGTCCTGGCAGGACTGCACGTCGCGGGTGTTCAGCGCCGCGGCCGTCGACCCGATCCCCGGCGTGGCCCTGGAATGCGCCAGCTACGACGCCGACCTCGACCCCATCGCCGGCGCCAGCGGCACTGTCAACATCGGCGTGGTCCGGGCCCGGTCCAGCGACACCCCCGCCGACGCCGGACCACTGGTCATGACCACCGGCTCGGACCTGCCCACCTCGGTGCAGTTGCCGGTGTGGCTGTCGCGGTCGGGCATCGAGGTGCTCAACAGCCACCCGGTGGTCTCGGTGGACCGGCGCGGCATCGGCATGTCCGGAGCGCTGGATTGCCGGGACAGCTTCGACCGCCAGGAGATGTTCGACCAGGTCCAGTTCCAGGCGGGTGACGACCCGGTGGCCAACCTGCGCGAGATCACCATGACCGCCACCACCAGCTGTACCGACGCGATCGCCCCCGGCGACTCCGCCTACGACAACGCGCACGCCGCCGAAGACCTCGAACG
>CAXEZH010000210.1:0-2990 GCA_964000695.1 uncultured Mycolicibacterium sp.
CCGCTGACCCGGGCGTTCCTGTTGACCAACGTCGTCGAGCGCGCCGAGGCCGCCGCAGCCTCGTGACGCTGAAGGATGTCGCCCGCAGGGTGTTAGCCGGGCAGTGGCCGATCTTGGTGGTCGGCATGTTCCTGGTGGCAGCGTTCGGGTTGGTCGCCTTCGGTTACTGGCGTCGCGGTGCCGCGGTGATGGCGGTCGGTGTCGGCGTGGCCGCCGGCTTGCGGCTGATGCTGTCCGAGGATCGTGTGGGGTTGCTCGCGGTGCGCAGCCGCACGGTCGACGTGGTGACCACCGCGTCGGTCAGCGCGGCGATGCTGTACATCGCGTGGACCATCGATCCGCTCGGGACCAGCTGAGGCGGAGTGCACACGCCGGTCGCGGGTGGGCCGGCCCTCACGCTCGGTGTACCCGGTTGCCCCCGTTGCGCTTTGCGACATACATCGCCGAGTCCGCGTTTTCGATGAGCTGGTCGATTTGCGGCGAGCCGTCGTCACCTGGCAGCTGTGCGAGCGTAGCGGTGCTGATTCCGACGCTCGCCGTCACCTGGTGGGGTAGCTCAGCGATGTGTTCGCACAGACGATGCACGTCGCCCTCGATGGTTTCCGCCGACCCGATCGCGGCCACGAGGAACTCTTCCCCGCCGGCCCGGCATACAGCTGAACCGGGGGGCCCTGCCTGGACCAACAATTCGCCGACCGCGCGTAGAGCTCGGTCGCCGGCGGCGTGTCCCCGGGAATCGTTGAGCCTCTTGAAGCCATCCAGATCAACCATGGCGACGACGAGATCGTCGCCGGCAGGGGTGTCCCGCTCGAGACGTCGCAACAAGACGTCTGTGAAACCTCGACGATTCAACAATCCGGTGAGTGGGTCGACGTCCGATCGCATCGCATAGGTACCCAGAGCCCGCGTCGCGCCGGCTATGGCCAACGGCACCGACGCGTTCAGGAAGACGATGACCCCGAACGCGGCGAAGGCGGTGGCAAGGTTGGTCTCGGCGCCCAATCGCCAGCATGCCGCCACGGCGGTTGCCAGGGCCACACAGAAGTTGAAGACGAGCAGTCTGAGATTGTGGAAGAACGCCACGTAGCCGCCGGTCACCGTGGTGGCGGTGCAGCCGAGAACGGCCAGTGCGGAACTGGGTTGCGCGACGCTCCACGCTGAGATCAGCAGAATGCCCGCGCTCATCGTCAGCGCGGACTGCCGTCGGGTGGGCCAGCGGGTCAACCAGAACGCCGTCATCGCTGTGGCGAAGCCGGTGAACAAGCCGACGAACACGTAACCGGTCATCACCGGCAGGTCCAACGCCAACAGCGAGCTAGCGGTGATCACAGCTGTCGATGCGGACAGTATCGCCATCATGCGTTGAGCCGGGCCTCGCAGCCCACGATCGGTCAAGAACTGGGTGGTCCAGTCGAACCGGTCTGGGTCGCTGCATCGGCGTTGGATTCGTCCCATCAGCCGCGGTCGCCCCCGCTCGCGAATCAAGATCGGCGATTCCTGTCGTTGCGACTATACAAATCACCGCGGTTGTCGTCAGCGTCATGCGTGTCGAAGAGCGTCCGAAACGTCCTCGGTTCGGTGAGCGCCGATCGGCCCGGCGGTGCCCCCGATGAAGCGCCGGCCGCCGGCGATGTTTGGTTACTGCTCAGTAAGGTTACTCGTCCGCCGTCAGCGTTGTGACAGCTGTCACAGCACCGAGGACGGGAGGCGTGATGTCAGCGATCAAAGCGTTGGCCCGGTGGAGCAAGGCTCCCGCGCGGGATGTCGACACCGCATCGGGACCCTGGGTCAACATCGTCCGGGGTTTGGCGGCGCGGGCGACGACACCGTTGCTGCCCGACGACTATCTGTCTTTGCTGAACCCGCTGTGGTCGGCTCGGGAACTGCGTGGCGAGATCATTGCGGTGCGGCGCGAGACCGAGGACACCGCCACCGTGTTCATCCGCCCGGGTTGGGGTTTCGCGGGGGACTACCGACCCGGCCAGTACGTCGGTATCGGCCTGCGGGTCAACGGCCGGTGGCACTGGCGGTCGTATTCGTTGACGTCGGTGCCCGAGCAGGACGGTGAGCAGATCTCGATCACGGTCAAGGCCACCCCGGAGGGTTTCCTGTCGACCCACCTGGTCAACGGTGTCGAACCGGGCACCGTCATCAGGTTGGCCGCCCCGAAAGGGGATTTCGCACTACCCGATCCGCCCCCGCCGGCACTGTTGTTCATCAGCGCAGGCAGCGGGATCACCCCGATCATGGGCATGCTGCGCTCGCTGCGGGCGCGCCAGCAACACCCCGACATCGTCCACGTGCACTCGGCGCCCTCGGCTGATGCGGTGATCTTCCACGACGAGCTGCGTGAACTGGAGGGCAAGCAGGACGGCTACCGGCTGCACCTGCAGCTGACCGACAGCGACGGCCATGTCGACTTTGCGCAGTTCGACACGGTGGTGCCGGACTGGCGGGAACGCTCGGCGTGGGCCTGTGGTCCCGCGGCGATGCTCGACGACGTCGAAAACCTGTGGAAGGAGCACGGTCTCGACAGCGAGCTGCACATGGAGCGGTTCACCATCGCTGCTACCGACAAGGGCGGCGAGGGCGGCACAGTCACGTTCGCCATCTCCGACAAGCAGGTCGAGATCGACGGGGCGACGACTCTGCTCGAAGCCGGCGAGCAGGTCGGCATCCAGATGCCGTTCGGCTGCCGGATGGGAATCTGCCAGACCTGCGTGCTGCCGCTGGACGGTGGCAACGTCCGCGACATCCGCTCCGGTGACGAGCACGGCGCCGGCGACCGTATCCAGACCTGTATCTCCACCGCATCCGGCGACTGCACCATCAACATCTGAGAGGCAACCATGGCCATCACCGACATCAAGGCGTACGCCCACCTGACCGATGAGGACATCGAAGCGCTGGCCGCCGAACTCGACGCGATTCGCGCGGAGGTCGAGGAGTCCCGCGGCGAGCGAGACGCTCGCTACATCCGCCGCACCATC
>CAXEZH010000211.1:0-19785 GCA_964000695.1 uncultured Mycolicibacterium sp.
CGTCGCTACGCGACCCGCGGCCGGATGTCGTCGCTACGCGACCCGCGGCCGGATGTCGTCGCTACGCGACTCCGGGGTCCGACGTCTGTTCCGGCGCCGCCATCACATCATCGATCTCGTACCGCTCGGCAGCCTTGACCGCCACGTCGATGTCGAGGTTCCCGTCCCGGGCCAGCCCCTCCAGCACGGCCACGGCGATCGACTCCGCGTCGGTGTTGAAGACGCGTCGCGCTGCCGGGCGGGTGTCGGAGAAACCGAACCCGTCGGTGCCCAGCGTCACGTAGGTCCCCGGCACCCACGGCCGGATCTGCTCCGGCACCGCACGCATCCAGTCCGACACCGCAACCACGGGGCCGGTGGCATCGGCGAGGGCCTTGGTCACGTAGGGGGTGCCCGCGGGGCGCTCGGGATGGCGCAGCCGTTCCTTCTCGATCGCCACGCCGTCGCGGTTGAGCTCGCCCCAGCTCGTCACCGACCACACGTTCGCGGCGACGTCCCAGTCCTCGGCCAGCAGCTCGGCGGCCCGCAGCGCGTCGGGCATCGACACCCCGGACACCAGGATCTGGGCGGTGTGGCTCTTCTTCTCCGGCGCCGGCCGGTACAGGTAGATCCCGCGTAACAGCCCCTCGACGTCGAGTCCTTCCGGCTCGGCCGGCTGGGCGTAGGGCTCGTTGTAGATCGTCATGTAGAAGTAGACGTTCTCGGGGTTCTCCCCGTACATCCGGTGCAGACCGCTCTCGATGATGTGCGCGATCTCGTAGGCGAACGCCGGGTCGTAGGCGACCACCGCCGGGTTGGTCGACGCCAGCAGCAGCGAATGCCCGTCGGCGTGCTGCAGGCCCTCACCGACCAGCGTGGTGCGACCGGCCGTCGCACCGAGCACGAAGCCGCGCGCCATCTGATCCGCCGCGGCCCACAGCCCGTCGCCGGTGCGCTGGAACCCGAACATCGAATAGAAGATGTAGATCGGGATCATCGGCTCGTTCTGGGTGGCATACGAGGTGCCCACGGCGGTGAACGAGGCCGTCGAACCGGCCTCGTTGATGCCCTCGTGCAGAATCTGGCCCACTTCGCTCTCCTTGTAGGCGAGCATGAGCTCCGCATCGACGGCCGTATACAGCTGACCGTTGCGGTTGTAGATCTTGAGGCTCGGGAACCACGAGTCCATGCCGAAGGTGCGCGCCTCGTCCGGGATGATCGGGACGATTCGCTTGCCGATCTCCTTGTCGCGCAACAACTCTTTGAACGTGCGGACCGTGGCCATCGTGGTGGCCACCTCCTGCTTGCCCGACCCCTTCTTCAGGGCCTTGTAGGTGTCGGGGCCCGGCAGCGTCAGCGACTTGGTCTTGGTGCGCCGCTCGGGCACGAAACCGCCGAGCGCGCGGCGCCGGTCGAGCAGGTAGCGGATTTCCGGCGCTTCCGGCCCGGGGTGGTAGTACGGCGGCAGGTAGGGGTTGTCCTCGAGTTGCTCGTCGCTGACCGGGATGCGCTGGCTGTCGCGGAACTGCTTGAGGTCCTCCAGCGCCAGCTTCTTCATCTGGTGGGTGGCGTTGCGGCCCTCGAAGTGCGAGCCCAGCTGATAACCCTTGATGGTCTTGGCCAGGATGACGGTGGGCTGACCCTTGTGTTCCATCGCCGCGTGGTAGGCGGCATACACCTTGCGGTAGTCGTGACCACCCCGTTTGAGGTTCCAGATGTCCTGGTCGCTCATGTCCTGGACCAGCGCCTTGGTCCGCGGGTCGCGGCCGAAGAAGTGGTCGCGCACGTACGCGCCGTCGTTGGCCTTGTAGGTCTGGTAGTCACCGTCGGGCGTGGTGTTCATCAGGTTGACCAGCGCGCCGTCCTTGTCGGCGTGCAGCAACGCGTCCCATTCGCGGCCCCACACCACCTTGATGACGTTCCAGCCTGCGCCCCGGAAGAACGACTCCAGTTCCTGGATGATCTTGCCGTTGCCGCGCACCGGCCCGTCCAGGCGCTGCAGGTTGCAGTTGATCACGAACGTCAGATTGTCCAGACCCTCGTTGGCCGCCACCTGGATCAGCCCGCGGCTCTCCGGCTCGTCCATCTCGCCGTCACCGAGGAAGGCCCACACATGCTGGTCGGTGGTGTCCTTGATGCCGCGATCATGCAGGTAGTGGTTGAACCGTGCCTGGTAGATCGCGTTCATGGGGCCCAGCCCCATCGACACTGTGGGGAACTCCCAGAAGTCCGGCATCAAGCGGGGATGCGGATAGGACGGCAGCCCGCCGCCGGCGTGGCTGTGCTCCTGGCGGAACCCGTCGAGTTGGTCTTCGCTCAGGCGCCCTTCCAGGAATGCGCGGGCGTAGATGCCCGGCGACGCGTGGCCCTGGATGAACACCTGGTCGCCGCCACCCTGATGGGCCTTGCCGCGGAAGAAGTGGTTGAAGCCCACCTCGTAGAGGGCCGCCGAGGACGCATACGTCGAAATATGGCCGCCGACACCCACTCCGGGCCGCTGCGCGCGGTGCACCATGATCGCGGCGTTCCACCGGATCCAGGCGCGGTAGCGACGCTCGACGTCCTCGTCGCCGGGGAACCACGGCTCCAGCTCGGTGGGAATGGTGTTGACGTAGTCGGTGGACGTCAACGCCGGAATGGCGACGCGCTGTTCACCCGCGCGTTCCAGCAGCCGCAACATCAGGTAGCGCGCGCGGGCCGGACCCGACCGTTCGAGCAGGCCGTCGAAGGATTCCAGCCACTCGCCGGTCTCCTCGGGGTCGATGTCGGGCAGATACGACGCAACACCTTCGCGGATGACCCGAACACGGTCGGGTTCTGCTGTGCTGCTGGAGTTTTGAGCCAGGTCCTGGCGCACGAACTCGGTGGTCAACTTCCGCTCCTTGTTAGGCGGGGTACTTACGCATCGATCGGCGACGGGGTTTCCTCGCCTCTGCGGTGCGCGCGGACTCTATCCTTCTCCAATCCTGCCCCATCCGCACCGCCGGGTGTGGCCAGTGCGGCGAACAGACATATCGGCCGGGATCGCCGGGTCAACCCGCAGGCGAGACGGTAACGTCTGCAGACTGTGCTGATCGGTTGGCTGCGCACCCCCCGTGTGCGGCTCGCCGCGCAGGTGACCGGCGCGCTCGCGGCGCTGGCGATGATCATCGTGGGATGCACCAGCGTCACCGACGGCGAAGCGAGCGTCTCTGCCGGCGACGCGCCCGCGTACCGGGCATCGGTGTCGGCATCCCTGGAGGAGTCCGCCGCCAGTTCCAGCGCCCGGGAGTCCGAACGTCAGTCGTCGGTGACCGCCGAGGCGGTCAAGTCGGTCTGCGAGTCGATGAGTTCCAGCAGCGCCGAGGCGATCGGCGCCGTCAACGTCTACGTCGACGCGTTCAACACCAATGCCGGTGACGTCGGCCCCACCGCCGGTTCGGCGATCGACGCCCTGAACGCCAGCGCTGACCTCGTGGTCAGCAGCATCTCCGGACCACTGACGCCTGAGCTGCGCGATGCGCTGACCAGGTGGGTCGATGCCGCCCGGGCCGTGGCGACGGCGATCGCGGGCAATTACGGCGCGGAAGAATTCAATGCCGCGATCGCCGAATTGAACGCCTCCAAGACCAGCGCGTTGGACCTCTGTGACGCCGCATATCGATGAAGTGTTCGGCCGGCGGCTTGCTGTGAGAGGACGGCGTGCGACGATAAGAACAGAACATGGCGAACAACACACCGTGTCGAGTCGGCTGAAGGAGGATTGACCGTGGTGTCGGCGGGTGACCCCCCGAACTACGCCCGCAGTCTGGGCATCCAAAAAGATCAGGTTGTGCAGGAGTTGGGGTGGGACGAAGACACCGACGACGACATCCGAGCCGACATCGAGGAGGCGTCCGGCAGTGAGCTGCTGGATGAGGACGCCGACGAAGTCATCGACGTGGTGCTGCTGTGGTGGCGCGACGGTGACGGCGACCTCGTCGACGCGCTGATGGACGCCATCACCCCGCTTGCCGACGACGGCGTCATCTGGGTGGCCACCCCCAAGACCGGCAAGCCCGGTCATGTGCTGCCCGCCGAGATCGCCGAGTCGGCCCCCACCGCGGGCCTGATGCAGACATCGTCGGCGAACCTGGGGGACTGGATCGCGACCCGGCTGGTCCAGCCGAAGTCCAAGGCCGCCGGCCGGCACTAGTGCTCGCCGTCGGTGAGCAGGCCCCGGACTTCACGCTCAAGGACCAGAACAACCAGTCGGTGACGCTGTCGGCGTTTCGCGGCGAGCGCGGGGTGCTGCTGGTGTTCTTCCCGCTCGCGTTCACCGGCATCTGCCAGCGGGAGCTCGACGACATCCAGGACCGGATCGGCGACTTCGTCAACGCCGACCTGGCCACGCTCGCCGTGTCCGTCGGGCCGCCGCCCACCCACAAGGTGTGGGCCGCTCAGCGCGGTTTCACCTTTCCCGTGCTCGCCGACTTCTGGCCCCACGGCGCGGTCAGCCAGGCCTACGGGGTGTTCAACGCCGACGCCGGTTACCCCAACCGCGGCACCGTCGCCGTCGACCGCGCCGGAATCGTGCGCTTCGCCGACTGCAGACAGCCCGGCGGGGGCCGCGACGCGGCGGTGTGGGCGGCCGCGCTGGCCGCACTTCAGACCTGACCGGACGCGCTTGATGTGACGCACGGCAGTGCCCGCCCCGCCGAGCGTGAATTCCTTGCGAAAGAACGGCCGACTTTTCGCACTCACTTCACGCTCGAGGCGCGACCCGGGACCGTCGGGATTTCCCGTCGGACACCTGCGCGTTGTAACCTGCCCTGCGATCGGGCGCGTAGCTCAGTGGTAGAGCTCTGGTTTTACACACCAGCGGTCGGCGGTTCGATACCGTCCGCGCCCACCACGCCGTCTCAGTCGCTGTCGATGCTTGCGTCGTCGCGGGGAACCACCACGATCGGAATCTGGAGCACGCGCAGCATCTTCGCGGCGGTCGAGCCCAGGAAAATCCGCCGGCGCTGGGCCAGCCGACTGGACCCCACCATGATCAGGTCACCATCGTGCCATTCGAGCTTGTCGACGGCTGCCTCGACCGTCGGTCCGTCGACGACAGTCGATGTCACCGGAAACGACGCCGGAAGTACCGACTTCGCGGCTTCCAACGTCGCGGTGGCATGGTCCAACGCCTCTGCGCGAATCGATTCGGGCGTGTCGTCGCTGCGCCGGATTGCGTGCTGGTCCAGCGCGACGAGCGACACCAGTCGCAGTGGGGTCCCTGCGGCCTGGCTGATCCGGACCGCCGTGTCGAGCAGGAGCCGGGCACCTGCTCGGGTCCCGATCGCGCACGTCACCGACCGGACTCGGTCGACATCGGAATGGCGGGTGCCCCGGGGCGCGACGGCCACCGGGACCGGCGCCGAGTGCAGGAGGTCGTTGACCACCGACCCCAGGGAGTAACCGCCGGCCAGGCCTCCTCCCGATCCGCCGACCACAATGGCGTCGGCCTCCAGCCGCACCGCTTCGGCGGCCAGTCGTTCGGCGACGGCGTCATCGAACATCAGGTGCGTGTCGGTGCGAACGTCATCCGGTACCAGGGCCAGCGCCTCGGCGAGCCACTGTTTCGCCTGCTCAGCGAGCACATCCTGGTATCCCGCGCTGAAGGCGGCGTCAGGTTGCGCTCTGGTGGGTGGCAGCACCATGCAGATGTCCACCTCGGCGCCCAGGGTGCGGGCCAGCCGGACTGCCAGCGCGACGGCGTCGGCGCCCCCGGAGGTGGCGAGATAACCCACTAACAGCTTCATCTGGACCCGATCCTGTCGTCATGATCGATACCTGATTGTGTCCGAGCCGGGCTCGGCGCACCGGCGTTTCCGGCAGGCGCATCCGCTCCGCGCGACGTTTCGTCCTGGTCTGCCGGTCAGGCGCGCGGGCCGCCGGCGAGGCCGGCGAGAATCGAGTCGGCCAAAGTCGATGCCCTCGCGGTCGCACCGCCGTTACGATCAGCGGGCACATCACCTCCTGAACCGGCGAGGTCCTCATGCAGATCGAGGCTCACGACCCTCATCACCGTCCTGAAGCAGACCTCCAGGACAAAGGGCTCTCTCACAACGCGGTCGGACTGTTCGGCGGTACGGTCCTGGGCATCTCCTCGGTCGCTCCGGCCTACGCCCTGACGGCCACGATCGGCATTCTGGTCGCCGAGGCAGGCACGAAGATGCCAGTGGTGATCATCGCCGGCTTCCTGCCGATGTTCTTCGCCGCCTACGCCTACCGCGAACTCAACAAGGTCGCGCCCGACTGCGGGACGTCGTTCACCTGGACCACCAAGGCCTTCGGCCCCTACATCGGCTGGCTCGGCGGCTGGGCGGCCGTGCTGGCCACCGTCATCGTCTTGTCCAACCTGGCCGGAGTCGCCGTCCAGTTCTTCTATCAATTCATCGGCGACCTGGCAGGCAGCGAGACCATCGCCGCGCTGTGGGAGAACAAGCCGATCAACGTGCTCACGTGCCTGGTGTTCCTGGCCATCGCCACCACGGTGGCCTACCGCGGAATCACCACCACCGAGCGGGTCCAATTCATCCTGGTCGGATTCCAGATGGTGGTGCTGCTGGCATTCGGTATCGCCGCGCTGGCGAAATCCGGCTCCTCGGACACCGGCATGTCGTTCAGCTTCGACTGGTTCAGCCCGGCGGGCCTGACGATGTCGGCGTTCATCGCGGGTCTGTCCGGGTCGATCTTCGCGTTCTGGGGCTGGGACACCGCACTCACGGTCAACGAGGAGTCCAAAGACTCCGACAAGACCCCGGGTCGTGCCGCGCTGCTCTGCGTGGTGTCGATCCTGTTGACCTACCTGCTGGTCGCGGTCGCGACGCAGATGTACGCCGGAGTCGGCACCGACGGCGTGGGTCTGGGCAACGAGGAGATCGCCGACAACGTGTTCGGCGCGCTCGCCGAACCCGTGCTCGGTGGACCGCTTCACCTGTTTCTGTTCCTGGCCGTGGTCGCCTCCAGCGCAGCCAGCCTGATCACCACCTTCCTGCCGACGTCCCGGACCATGCTGGCGATGGGGACCTACAAGGCGTTCCCGGCCCGGTTCGCCACCATCCACCCCCGGTTCCTGACGCCGTCCTTCGCGACGATCGCAGCGGGCGTCGGTGCGGCGGTGTTCTATTCGACCCTGACGTTCCTGTCCGAGAGCGTGCTCACCGACACCATCTACTCACTCGGCATCATGATCTGCTTCTACTACGGTCTGACCGCGTTCGCCTGCATCTGGTACTTCCGACACGAACTGTTCGCCGACGTGGGCAGTTTCGTGTTCAAGCTGCTCTTCCCGCTGCTCGGCGGGCTCGGTCTACTCGGGGTCTTCCTCGTCACGTTGCGCGACAGCGCTTCTCCCGATTACGGCAGCGGCGCCAGCATCGGCGGCGTCGGCCTGGTGTTGATACTGGGGCTCGGGCTGATCCTGTCCGGCGTCGTGTTCATGCTGGTCCTGCGCGCCCGGCAACCGGGGTTCTTCCGCGGCGAAACGCTCCGCGTGGACACACCAGTTCGCGTCAAAGACACCCACTGATTCCAGATTTCCTGCCGGCGCCGAGGCGCCGTGTGGTCGGTCGGCGAGGTCTAGAGTGCGTGCCTGCCGACGCGTGTGCCTCGCCTCATCGGCCGCGAGGTCTCCACGGCGTTCCCGTCAGTGCATGTGAGCGGCCCGATCGGCGGCGACGTGCTCCGCCGTGCCGGTATGGCAGGTCGCGCCCTCGGCCTTCGGCGTCGGCGCGACATCGATCGACGGGTTCTGGTCGAAGAACCCGGAAGGCTTGAGCCAGAACGACACCGTGTCGACCGGCATGATCGGCCATTCCTCGACCCTGGTGATGTGGTGGATGCCGAAGACGTACCAGAGGACCACATCGACGTTTTCGAGCGGCGCGTCGTCCTTGATCCACTCCGTCATGCCGGTGTCGACGGTGGACTGGGTCGGATACCTACCGCACGGCCAGCGCTCGTCGTCGTCATGGTGCGTGACCCACAGGGTATGGCCGATCACCGGCGCCCGAAGGTACTGGGGCGTCCGGGGATCCATCAACGCCGGGAACGCTGCACCCGGTACTAGCTTGTAACCCACCTGGGTGCCGTGCCGGTTGAGCTTGTCCGGGTTGATCACCTTCCAGCCGCGCTGGGTGTTCCAGTCGAAATCGCGGGCACTGCTGGCCTCGGACGTGATCGGGGTGGACCTGGTGACCAGAGCCAGGCCGTGGGGGTTGTCCTCCGACACCGGTGGTGCGACCGAGTCGACCTCGACGACCGTGTTCGCCGACCCGTCGACGTCGAGATCCAGTCGTGCCACCAGGAAATGCTGGTGGAACGGCGCGTAAGTGCGGTTGTCGACGACGGTGCCATACGGTGGCGCCGGCTCGCCCTCCGCGTACGGGGTCGTGACCATGATCCCGGTCGCACGCACCTCGCACTCGATGTTGCCGTCCTGGTAGAACCGCCAGTAGACGAGGTACTCGTAGTTCGCGACGGTCACGTGGCAGGAGACCACCATTCGCCGCTGGCGGCGCACCTCGGCGCCGGTCACCAGATCGACGTGCTTCCAGAGCACCGCGTTGTCTTCTTCGTGCAGACAGATGGCGTTCTTGATCTCGTACGGCGCACCTGCGGTGTCGTGCAGCACCGCGTCGACGTAGCGGATCTCGCCGAGGCAGTCGCACCCCAATTCCAGCGAGGTGGTCATGAAACCGAGCCCCCACTCGCCGATGTCGAAAGCGGTACGGCGGTAATGATCGAACGTGGGGTCGCGGTAGGGGACCACCATCTCGGCCAGCGACATCCGGTAGGCGATGTCACGCCGCGCGCCGTGATCGTCATAGGCGACCTGATAGATCACCGGACCCTCGCGATAGTTGAAGCCCAGGCGCATCGACCAGTTCTGCCAACGCAATTCGGTGCCTTCGACGGTGAACGACGTGCCGTCGGGCTGGGTGATGTGCAGCGGCTTGAGATCGGTGCGCTGTTGACCCGTCCACGGTCCCGGCACGTATTCGCCGTTCACCGCCGGCATTCCGACGTCGAACTCATCCTCGATCTCGAGGAGTTCGAGGGTGTTCATGTCGACGACGAGCTTCAGTCCGGAAACGGGGTGGGCGTAGGGGTTCCCGTCGGGTGACTCACGGACCCAGAGGTCGCACCAGCCCAGTCGGCGGTCGCGGTACTTCTCGGGCATCAGCGCTCTGCCGTAGGTCCAGACGTCGACGACGACCCGACTCATGTCGGTGATACCGCGTTCGCCCAGCTTCGCCACCACGTCCGGGTGAGCGCGCATGGCTTCGTCGACCTCGTGGAACTCGTCGACGGTGAAGTTCGGGGTGACGTCGGGAATGTGCTGGACCGAAACGACGGTGTCGCCGGTGAGATCGATAGTGGCTTCGTAGGTCTTGTTGTCCGATCGGTTCCACACCACCGCCAGCGCATGCCGCGGAACCGGGTCTCCCGTGCGCCACGCCAGCACCTCGTGTTTGGGTGGTTCCACCAGCTCGATCGACGCGAAACGGAAGGTGTCGCTGACATGCCCGTCCCGGCGGAGTATCTCGGCGGTGCGGCTGAACTCGTCCGCACTCAGAGGTTCCAAAGGGTGAGAAGCCATGGGCCGACCGTCCTCTCAGAGGTGCCAACTCCACTCCGGCCGATGAGGGCACGACCAGCTGGTGGCTACGCGACGATACCTCCAGCAGGCGGTCGCGGTGGCCGAAAAGGTCCGGTGCCGGCGCGGGGGGACCGGCTAGCAGCAGCCGGTGGCGTTGCGCTCGGCCAGATGAGCGTGGGCCGAGTTGTCGCCGGCCGCCACGGCGCCGAGGAACTCGTCGAGGTCGATCCGCCGCCCACCGACCCACGTGCCCGACACCTGCACGGAGTCGATGAGTTCGCCGGGCTGCACCGCCCACGGGTCGGCGCTGAGCTCCACGAAGTCGGCGAGCTTGCCCGGCGCGACCGACCCGACCAGATGATCCCGCCGCAGTGTGCGCGCGGCGTCGATGGTCTGGGCCCGCCAGGCCGCCTCCAACGAGATCGCCTGCTCCGGACGGTGCACTCCACGGTTGCGGGTGCGCCGCGTCACCGCGGTGGCGATGTTCGTCACCGGGGTGGGCGGGGACACCGACCCGTCGTTGTGCAGCGACACGCAGGCCCCCGAGTCGACCGCGTCGGCGAACGCCTGCCAGCGCGCGCCGTGCGCCGGGTCGAACATCTCGCCGTCGAGCAGATCACCCCAGTAGTAGTACTGGAAGGGCGCCAGCGAGACGTGCACGCCGAGGCGGGCGGCCCGGTCGAAATGTGCACGGGTACCCGCCCCGCAGTGCTCGAGGCGCCAGCGGTGATCGCTGCCGAGCAGGCCGTGGCGGTTCAGGGCGTCCTCGTAGGCGTCCAGCGCGAGATCCAGCGCCAGGTCGCCGTTGGCGTGAAACGCCATCTGCCAGCCCTTCGGGGCGGCGTGGTCGAGGATCTCGTCGAGTTGGGCGTGGGAGTAGTTCATCGAGTGCGCACCGCCCGCGGTGGCGGGATCGATGCCGGCAGTGCGGGTCGTCTCGGTGTCCAGGTAGGGAAACGAGATCGCGATGTTGCCCACCCAGGGTGAGCCGTCGGTCCACAGCTTCACGCCGGCTTTGGTCAGCCACGGCTCGCCGGCCGTGAACGTGGCGGGCTCGGTGTAGGTGTCGGTGATCGACATCTCCCACATGCTGACCCGCAGCGGACAGGACGGCGCGGCGGCCAGCGCCTCGTACCCGGCGGCGAACTTCGGGTCGTAGGTCATGTCCGAGGCCGAGGTGTACCCACCGCGAGACATCAGTGCGTAGTAGTGCGCCGCCGACACCAACGGGTCGCCCAGCTGCGCCATCAGCGGCCCCACCACCGCCGTGACGACCGGCAACTCGAAACCCTGACCGTTGAGCGAGCCGTCGGCGTTGCGGCCGTAGTGCGCAGCGACCGGGTCGGCAGGCGGGTCGGTGTCCCAGCCGTGCAGTCTGATCATCGCGGAGTTGAAGTACACCCCGTGCCCGGAGTTGTCGGTCACCACGGTGACCCGGTCGCCGAAGATCGCGTCCAGCTCGTCGGCCTTGGGCGACGGGTGGCCGTGCAACAGCGCGTCGAAACCGGTGAACCACAACGGGGTGTCGGGGTCGGCGTCGGCCAGCGCCTCACTGAACACCTTCTCCACATCTGCCCACTTGGGCGCATCCCACGGTGCGATCGACCGGGCGGGAGCCTGGGTGGCCACCCCGCTGATCAGCGGATGGCCGTGCGGTTCCACGAATCCCGGAGCCAGCGCCGCAGCGCCGGTTTCGACGACGTCGGCGTCGGGCAGTGCGGCGCGGCACTCCGCGAGGCTGCCGACGGCGACGATGCGGTCACCGGAGACGGCGACGGCCTGGGCCCGAGGCGCGGCCTCCTCCATCGTGATGACGGTGCCGGCGAGCAGGACAAGATCAGCCATGCGATCAGTCTGTCACCCGGGGGGCGCGAAGAACTCCAAAGCGATGCCATCGGGGTCACGGAAACTGACGCCCGAGCCATAGTGCGCGTCGACGATCCCGCCGTGGGACACCCCGAGCGCGTCGAGTCGCTCGGCCCAGGTCTGCAGTTCCGCGCGTGACGCGCAACCGAACGCGACATGGTCGAGCCCGGCCCGGAACTCGGAGAACGCCTCGTCCGGGGCGGCCGTGGTGTGTCGGTGGATGCCGAACAGGGTGCCGTCGCCGAGTTGCCACACCACATGGTGGAAGCCGGCGTCGGTGTCCTCGTCGAGCACCGGGTCGCTGTCGAACAGCGCTCGGTACCAGGGGGTGCTGACGGTCAGGTCGCGCACGGTGACCGCGACGTGTGCCAGTGCGGGAAAGCTCATCGCACCACTCTGCCCGTTTGGACGCCGAGCCGGGTCGGGATCGGGGTGATACTGCCGAGCCGGCCAGGGCCGACTGCCCATCTGGACGGGGCCGGGCTTGTGAGACGCTGCCGGGGTGCGTGCAGCAGGCGGGTGGACCCGCGCAGCGGGGATCGCCGCCGGTGTCCTGGCGGACGTGGTGTTCGGCGATCCGCGGCGGGGGCATCCGGTGGCGTTGTTCGGATCGGTGGCGGCAGCCCTGGAGCGGTACACCTACGCTGACGCGCGCGGTGCCGGGGTGGTGCACACGGCCGGATTGCTCGCCGCGACAGGCACGATCGGGTTCGTCGCGCAGGGCTCGCGACACGGGCTGCGTGAGATGGCGGCGGTCGCCGCGGCGACGTACGTCGCGGCGGGCGGAACGTCGTTGTGCCGCACCGGGGAACAGATGGTGGGTCTGCTGACCGCCGGCGACGTGGACGGCGCCCGGGCGTTGCTGCCGTCGCTGTGCGGCCGCGATCCCGCGGTGCTCGACGCCGCCGGGTTGACCCGGGCGGCACTGGAGTCGATCGCCGAGAACACCTCCGACGCACAGGTCGGACCGCTGGTGTGGGCCACGCTGGGCGGCGCGCCGGCGGTGCTCATGTACCGGGCGGTCAACACGCTCGACGCGATGATCGGCAACCGTTCGCCGCGCTACGCCCGATTCGGTTGGGCGGCGGCCCGGGCCGACGACCTGGCCAACCTGCTCGCGGCCCGGTTCACCGGGTTGTGTGTGGTGGCCTGCGCTCCCGTGGTCGGTGGGTCGCCCGCGGAAGCGCTGCGGGCGTGGCGCCGGGACGCGCGCAGACACCCCAGCCCCAATGCCGGTGTCGCCGAGGCTTCGTTCGCGGGGGCACTCGGGGTGCGCCTCGGCGGGCCCACCCAGTACGCCCACGAGCTGGAGATCCGCCCCACCCTGGGTGACGGACGCGTCCCCGAGGTGGCCGACCTGGCCCGTGCGGTGCGGCTGTCGCGGGCGGTGCAGCTGCTGGCGGCGGCGGTGGCGATCCTGTCGGTCAGCGTCGCCGGCCGTAGCGGTCGGCGAGTTTCTGCTCGGCGGTGAGCGGGGCAGGGTGCTGCGTCGCCGAGGCGTCGTCCGCTCGAGCCTGCGCTGCGGCCGCGGCTTCTCGGTCGGCGCGGCGCGCCTTCATCTCCGAATACACGAAGTAGCCGACGCCGATGGGGGCGATGATGCCGAACGCGATCCACTGGATGCCGTAGGACAGGAACGGGCCCGCATCGAGGTGCGGTAGCGGGATGACGCCCAACCCGCCCGGCTGATCCGCCACCAGCTGCAGATAGGAGCCGGCCAGCGGAACGCCGGTCAGCGTCGAGATCTGCTCGGTGTTGATCGAGTACACCTGCTGGATGCCGTCGGAGGTGAACGGGTCCTTACCGGTCGCGACCCCCTCCGGATCACGCAGCCGGGCGGTGATCGTCACGGTCCCGGTGGGCGGGGGCTCGATGGTGGGCACCTGGTTCCCGTTGACCGGTTCGACGTAGCCGCGGTCGACCAGCACCGTGGGGCCGCCGTCGACCGCGAACGGGATCAGCACCTCGAAAGCCGGATCCCCTTCCACCTGCCGCAGCCGGGCCAGGACCTGGCTCTCCGGCAGATAGCGGCCCGTGGCGGTGACCTGCTGCCACTGCTCCTCGGGGGCGGCGGAATCCTGGTTCGGGAGCACCGAGTTCAGCGGCACCGGCTCGGCGTCCAGCGACCGCGAGATCTGCGCGTTCTCCCGCGAGGTCTGGGTGTTCTTGCCCAGCTGCCACGGCGCCAGCACCGTGAAGCACAGATACGCGAAGGCCAGCACCACGACGTAGAGCGCCAGCCACTGCGGCCGCAGCAGGAAGGCCCACCGGCGCATCAGCCCACCTGCTCGGCTTCGGCCAGCTGTTCATCGACCCAGCTGTGCAACCCCGGCAACGCTGCCTCGATCACCGCGAAGACCTCCTCGAAGTCGTCCTGGGTGCCGTAGTAGGGGTCCTCCACGTCCGGGACGTGCGCGCCCGACCTGGGATCGAACGAGCGCAACATGCGCAGTCGCTCGGCGGGCACCCCCATCTGCTGCAACATCCGGAAGTGGTTGCGGCCCAGCGCCACGATCAGATCGGCGGCCAGGTGTCCGACGTCGATCTGCGCGGCGCGGTGCGCGCTCGGATAGCCGTGCTCACGCAACACGTGCCCCGCCCTGCGGTCGGCCGGTTCACCTTCGTGCCAGTGCCCGGTGCCCGCGCTGCTGACCCGCACGGTCCCGTCCAGGCCGCGCTCGGAGAGCTGGTGGGCGAACATCTTCTCGGCCATCGGGCTGCGGCAGATGTTCCCCGAACAGATGAATGTGACGTGCAGCGCCTCAGACACCGAGCACCCCGCGCAGCTCGTCGACCGTGGCGACGTGGGCGACGGCGCCGCTGTCGGCGCCCCGGAAATCCTCGGCGCCGTACCCCCACTCGACGACGATGGCGCTGATGCCATGCGCGGCCGCGCCCTCGACGTCGTGGCTGCGGTCGCCGATCATCGTGACCCGCTGCGGCAGCGGCGCCACCTGGGCCAGCGCGTGGGCGAGCACGTCCGCCTTGGCCGAGCGCACACCGTCCGTGCTGGCGCCCGCGATCACCTCGAACCAGCTGTCCAGACCGAAGTGCGCGAGGATGCGCTGCGCGGTCGGCTCGGCCTTCGACGTCGCGACCGCCAGCCGCGCACCGGCGGCCCGCAGGTCCGCGAGCAGGTCGGCGATCCCGGGAAACGGCTTGTTCATCGCCCAGCCGCGGGCGGTGTAGTCGGCGCGGTAGGCGGCGATCGCGGCGTCGACGTGCTCGCCGAGCCCCATCTCGCCCAGCGTGACGTGCATCGGGGGCCCGACGATCCGCGCGACGAGGTCCCCGTCGGGAACAGCCGCGCCGACAGTGTGCAGCGCGTGCCGGAAGCTGGCGACGATGCCGTCGGCCGAATCGGTCAGTGTCCCGTCCAGGTCGAAGATCACCAGGTCGCCCGGGCCGACCCGGGTTCCTGTGCCAATGCTGCCCAGCGTGTCCGTCACGGCTCCATTGTCCCTGAACCGGCGGTCTGGTCCCCAATCGGTCAGCGGTCGGTGCCCGGAGCCGCTGGACCCGCGCATTAGTGTCGTGATGTGGCAACTCGACTCGGCGACATCATCGACGTGCTCGACGCGGCCTATCCACCGCACCTGGCCCAGAGCTGGGACTCGGTCGGCCTGGTGTGCGGGGATCCGGCGGAGAGCGTCACGTCGGTGACCGTCGCCGTCGACGCGACCGCCGAGACGGTGTCCCGGGTGCCCGACGGCGGGCTCCTGCTGGCGCACCACCCGTTGCTGCTCCGCGGTGTGGACTCGGTGTCGGCCGACTCGGCCAAGGGCGCGCTGATCCACTCGATGATCCGCACCGGCCGGTCCTTGTTCACCGCCCACACCAACGCCGACAGCGCCGCGCCGGGGGTGTCGGACGCGCTGGCGTCGGCGCTCGGGCTGCGGGTGCGCGATGTGCTGGACCCGGCGCCGTCGGGCCCGGTGCTGGACAAGTGGGTGGTGTTCGTGCCCGCGGCCGACGCCGAGGCGGTGCGCTCGGCGATGTTCGCCGCCGGAGCCGGACACCTCGGTGACTATTCGCACTGCAGCTGGAGCTCGGTGGGCACCGGACAGTTCCTGCCGCACGACGGCGCCTCCCCGGCCATCGGGACGGTGGGCACCGTCGAGTACGTCGAAGAGCAGCGGGTGGAGATGGTCGCCCCGGCGTCGCGGCGATCAGCGGTGCTGGCCGGGCTGCGCGCCGGCCACCCGTACGAGGAACCGGCGTTCGACATCCTGGCGCTGCAGAACCCCGGGGGCGGGGTCGGTCTCGGGCGCATCGCCGAATTGCCTGAGCCGGAACCGTTGTCGGCGTTCGTCGCGCGGGTGCGCAAAGCCTTGCCGCCGACCTCGTGGGGCGTGCGCGCCAGCGGGGATCCGGCGGCCCCGGTGTCGCGGGTGGCGGTGTGCGGGGGAGCCGGGGACTCGCTGCTGTCGACCGTCGCCGCTGCGGGGGTGCAGGCCTACGTCACCGCCGACCTGCGCCACCATCCGGCCGACGAGCACCGGCGGGTGTCCGACGTCGCCCTGGTCGACGTCGCGCACTGGGCCAGCGAGTTCCCCTGGTGTGCTCAGGCGGCCGACCTGCTGCGCAGCCACTTCGGCACGTCGCTACCGGTGACGGTGTGCGACGTGCGCACCGACCCATGGAATATCGAGGAAAGCGGTACATGAAAGCGGAAGTGTCACAACAGCGGTCGCTGTTGGAGTTGGCCGAGTGCGACGCGGAGATCAGTCGGGTCGAGCACCGCGCCAAGAATCTGCCCGAGCAGGCGGCCCTGCAGAACGCTCAGGCTGTCCTGCGCGAGGCCACCGATCGGCTGGGCGCGGTGCAACTCGCTCTGGAAGACATCGATGCCCAGGTGAAGAAGTCCGAAACCGAGATCGACGGTGTGCGCCAACGTGAGGACCGCGACCGAGCACTGCTCAGCGGCGGCACGGTGGACGCCAAGCAGTTGACCGAGCTGCAGCACGAGCTCGACACGCTGCAACGGCGACAGGCCAGTCTGGAGGACACGCTGCTGCAGGTGATGGAACGGCGCGAGGAGCTCGCCGCCGACCAGGAGCGTGAGCTGGCCGCGATCGACGACCTGCAGACGTCGGTGACCGACGCGCAGCGTGCGTATGACACGGCGCGCGCCGAAGTGGACCAGCGAGGGCATCAGCTGGTGTCCCGGCGCGACGAGCTCAGCGCCGGGATCGACGAGGCGCTGCTGTCGCTCTACGAACGCCAGCGGTCCCGGACCGGAGTCGGTGCCGGTGCCCTGCAGGGACGCCGATGTGGGGCGTGTCGCCTGGAGATCGACAAGGGTGAACTGGCGCGTATCGCGGCCGCCGCCGACGACGAGGTGCTGCGCTGCCCGGAGTGCTCGGCGATCCTGTTGCGCGTCAAGGTGTCCGGCGCGTGAGGGTGCGTGTGGAGGCAGACGGCGGCTCGCGGGGCAACCCGGGCCCGGCCGGTTATGGCGCACTCGTGTGGGACGCCGATCGCTCCGCGGTGCTGGCGGAGGCGAAATCAGCGATCGGGACGGCCACCAACAACGTCGCCGAGTACCGGGGCCTGATCGCCGGGCTGGAGGCCGCGGCGGAGCTGGGGGCCGACGAGGTCGACGTGTACATGGACTCGAAGTTGGTCGTCGAGCAGATGGCCGGCCGGTGGCGCGTCAAGCATCCCGACCTGGCTCCGCTGCACCGGCACGCCGCGCAGCTCGCGCGCGGTTTCGCCCGCGTCGGGTACTCCTGGATTCCGCGTGAGCAGAACAGCGACGCCGACCGCCTGGCCAACCAGGCGATGGACGCCGCGGCCGGTGTCGACGCCGCCGACGGTCCGCCCGCCAACACCGGGGTCGTCACCGAGGCCGACGAAGATCGGCCCGCCAACACCGAGGTGGTCACCAACCCGGCCGGCTGGACCGGCGCCCAGGGCGCCCCGACCCGGTTGCTGCTGTTGCGTCACGGCCAGACCGACCTGTCGGTGCAGCGCCGCTACTCCGGGCGGGGCAACCCGGCGCTGACCGAGCTGGGCACCCGCCAGGCCGATGCGGCGGCCCGCTATCTCGGCCAGCAGGGTGGGATCGACGCGGTGGTGTCCTCGCCGTTGCAACGTGCCTACGACACCGCGCACGCGTCGGCCAAGGCGCTCGGCCTCGACGTCACCGTCGACGACGACCTGATCGAAACCGATTTCGGCGACTGGGAGGGCCTGACCTTCCGGGAGGCCTCCGAGCGGGATCCACAGCTGCACGGGAGATGGCTGCGAGATACCGCGGTGCCGCCTCCGCAGGGGGAGAGCTTCGATGCCGTCGCCGCACGCGTGCGCGCCGCCCAGCGGCGCCTCGTCGAGCATTACGCCGGCCGCACGGTGCTGGTGGTCTCGCATGTCACGCCCATCAAGACGCTGCTGCGGCTGGCACTCGATGCCGGTCCGGCGATGCTGTACCGGCTGCACCTGGATCTGGCGAGCCTGTCGATCGCGGAGTTCTACCCCGACGGCGCGGCTTCGGTGCGCCTGGTGAACCAGACGTCCTACTTGTGATCGGTGTGCAGATGCACGCGTTCGCCGTGCAGGCCCAACAGGGCGATCGCCTCCACCGGACCGTCGACGGCGCCGAACCAGTGCGGCGTCCACGTCGAGAACTCCACCGCCTCACCGGGTTCGATGGTGAAGTCACGCTCGCCCAGCAGAAGTCTCAGCCGGCCCGACAGCACATACATCCAGTCGTGACCCTCGTGCACCGGTAGCTCCGCCGGTGGCGTGCGCCGGCGCGCACTGATGCGGATCTTGTAGGCATGCAGACCGCCGGCCGGGCCGTCACCGGTCAACGGCCAGAACGTGATCTGGTTTCGGGTGTGCGCGCCGCCGCGCACGCGGGGATCGTCGACCTCGGGTGCCCGCAGCAGCTCGTCGGCGCTGACCGACAGCGCGGATGCCAGGCGTGGCAGGTGATCCAGCGCCAGCCTGCGCTTCCCGGATTCCAGTCGGCTCAACGTGGAGACGTCGATGGCTGAGCGGGTCGCGACATCGTCCAAGGTCATTCCCCGTTGCAGCCGCAACTGTCGCAGCCGCTGCCGAACCCGGGCGTCGACATCGTCGTTGTTTGCCTGCATGGCAAAACATGTTGGCAGGTTGTCCTGCGCGGGGCAAGCTCGGGGCATGGACAACGAGTGGGAGTGTGTGATCGTCGGTGGCGGTGCCGCCGGGTTGAGTGCCGCTCTGGTGCTCGGCCGTGCCCGGCGACGCACCCTGCTGATCGACGCCGGCGGGCAGAGTAACCGCGCGGCGCACGGTATCGGCGGGCTGCTGGGTTTCGACGGGGTGCCACCGGCAGACCTGTACGCCGAAGGGCGTCGCGAGCTCGAGCGCTATCCGTCGGTCGAGGTCCGCGACGGCGAGGTCGCCGCCGGCATGGTCGGCGATGACGGCATCACCGTCGACCTCGCCGACGGGACCGCCGAACGCACCCGGCGGCTGCTGCTGGCCACCGGGATGCGCTACGACTATCCCGACATACCCGGGCTGGCGCCACTGTGGGGGCGTTCGGTGTTCCACTGCCCGTTCTGCCACGGCTGGGAGGTTCGCGACCAGCCGCTGGCCGTACTCGCGCAGGGGGAGCGTGCCGCGCACATGGCGACCCTGCTGCGGGGGTGGAGCGACGACGTGATGGTGCTGACCGGTGGACCGGCCGACCTGAGCGACGGCGACCGCGCCCGACTCGACGTTGCCGGGATACCCGTCGACGAGCGCAAGGTTCGTGAACTCGATTCTGCGGCAGGGGAGTTGAGCGCGGTGGTCTTCGACGACGGAGCGCGCCTGCCTCGCAGCGCCCTGCTGGTCGCCGCAGAGCTGCGTCAGCGCAGCGGTCTCGCCGCACAAGTCGGGGTGAAACTCGTTGCGACGGGCCCGGTATCACCGGAAGCGGTCGATGTCGACCCGCTGTACCGCACCTCGGTGCCGGGGGTATTCGCCGCCGGGGACGTGTGTGCGCAGATGCCGCAGATCGCGGCTGCCGTCGCCGCCGGCTCGGCAGCGGCGGTATCGGTCATGGCAAGTATCACGGAGGAACGATGACACCAGCAGACCACAGGTCCGGCACAGAGCCGGCAGGCAAGTCAGGCACCGAGTCGTCGGACAATTCAGTCACAGAGTGGTCAGACAAGTCCGACAAGGATCACTGGGAGGAGCGCTACCGCCAGCGCGAACGCATCTGGAGCGGGCGGGTCAACGCCCGCCTCGCCGAGGTCGTCGCCGACGTGAGACCCGGGCGGGCGCTGGACCTCGGCTGCGGGGAAGGCGCAGACACGATGTGGCTGGCCGAACACGGCTGGCATGTCGTC
>CAXEZH010000212.1:0-5087 GCA_964000695.1 uncultured Mycolicibacterium sp.
GTATCAGCGGGTTCGCCCATGTGGCCATTGTTACTTGTGGGACTCGTGTTTCTGGGGAAGTGCCGCGGCCCCGTCGGCAACTTCTTGTGCGCGGAGTCGGGCGTCGCGCTCGCCGGTGCTCTCGGGGCGCGCGAATTCGGGCATGGCGCCGCCCACGCCGCACCCTCGCATTAGAACGGGCTGCTGTTGGACTGCCACTTGGCTTCTTGGGGACGTGGACCGAATCGGCGCTCGTAGTCCTCGTGCATCCTGGCCTGTTGCTTGCGTTTGATCACATCGACCAGGTTGGGATCCAGCCCGTGCGCAGCGAGGCGATGCCGGCGCCAGGGCTTGTTAAGCGCCAGCGTCATCAACAGCGCCCACACGTAGATCGGCACTGTCATCTCCAGGTGCATGTAGAGGTTCACCGGAATCAGCCAGAACGGCGCGAGCACGAACAGCGGGGGGATCGCGTAGCGAATCATGTGCCGGCGCACGGCACCCTGGCCGGCGAGATCCTCGGCGACCCACCGTTGCATCGATTTCGGCAGGCGCCTGCCATAGATGTAGGTGAGGCGCTGCCACACGCTGGGGGTGCTGGCGGTCATGTCGGCTCCTTCAGTGGGCGGGGCAGGACTGCAATGCGCCGGCGGCGAGCGCGGCAGCGTTGATACGGGTCAAGGCGTCGCGGAGATGCTCCAGCTCGGTCAACTCGACGCCGAGCTGGGCGACGACAGCCGGCGGGATGTCGAGGGCGCGCGCACGCAGCGCGCTGCCCGCGTCGGTGAGGCTGACGTCGGTGGCGCGCTCGTCGGCTGCGTTGCGGCGGCGGGTGATCAACCCGAGCGTCTCGAGGCGCTTGAGCATGGGCGACAGGGTGGCTGAATCGATCTGCAGCGTGGAGGCGATCTGCTTGACCGACAGCGGCGCGTCGCCCCGATCGGAGCGCTGGTGGTCCCACATCGCCAACATCACCAGATACTGCGGGTGGGTCAGGCCGAGCGGCTCGAGAAGCGGTCGGTAGACGGCGAGCACCGCGCGGTTGGTGACGGCCAACGCGAAACACACCTGCTGTTCCAGGGACAGCGGGTCGACGCGCGCGGTCGTGGCCATGACTCGATAGTGCCCTAACAGTTTGTGTGCCAGCAACAACTGTGAGTACCAACACCCGCCGTGGAGTCACAGGACCTCGTCGACCCAGCTGCGCAGAGCTGCGACCGGTGCCGCACCAGACTTGCGCGTCAGGACACGACCGCCGTCCATCAGCAGCAGCGTCGGAACGGCCTGTACCTGGAAGCGTTGCGACAGCGCGGGCGCGGTGTCCACGTCGACCTTGACCAACTTCAGCGAGCCCGCCCGCTCACCGGCCAGCTGCTCCAACGCGGGACTCACCATCCGGCACGGCCCGCACCACGTCGCCCAGAAGTCCACCAGCGCCGGCACCGACGCGCCCTCGACCACCTCGGCGAAGTCACGGTCACCGGCCGACACGATCCACGGCAACCACTGCCGGCATTTCGCGCAGCGGGGCTTGCCGCGGCCGCCCGCGGGCACCCGGTTGCGTTGGCCGCAGTGTGGGCACGCGACCGTGTTGGGCGTCATGGCGTGATCCTGTCCGCCGGGGTGACGGTGTTGTCGGCTGACGTCGTCGCCGCGCGCGAGCCGCCGAACTCGGCGTCAGCCTTGATGGTGGCCACGGTGGCCCGCATGATGTGCGCGACGAACGGCCGGATCAGCCACCAGTAGCGCCGGAACCGGCGCCGCGATTCGGGATCGGTGGTGACGGTGCGGCACTGATAGCTCAGCAGCGTGTGCTGCTCGCCGTAAGGGGACACCGAGAAGTTGGCGGCGATCTTGCCCCACCCGGGCTCGTCGAACTCCGCGAACTCGTCGGGACCGACCTGCAGCCAATCGATCACCGGTCGCCAGAAACGACCGACGGCCCCGAACACGATCTCGGCACCGGGTTGTTCCCCGACCAGAAGCCACCCGGGCATCGCCGCCATGTCATCAAGCTGCAACCGCGCCGGCGGGGCGGCGGAGTTGCCGCCCAGTCGTTCGGGCAGGCCGCGCACCCACATGGCGGCCGTCAGCAGCGGCGTGCGGACCGTGAGGAAGTCGAGGTCGCGCGCCGCGCGGTAAGTGGCGGCCGGCTGGGCGGCAACCATGGTGTGCACCGCGATGAGGGCGTCGGCGCGCGGCATCACCGATTCGATGAGCATCCGCTCGGTCATGGCGCCATCGTCTCTCGGCTGCACGCCTGTTCGCCAGGGCGGAAAGTCCTCGGCTGGGCGGGCGCAAGACCTTCACCGCCGCCCTCCCGAGTTTTGTCGCCCCGGTCTCCGGGAAGCCGCGGGGACGTGACTGAAATCCGCGTCGGCCCGATGCTGCGGCATGTCGGCCAGACCGACGCCACCGTCTGGGTGGAGACCGACCGCGCCTGCGAGGTGCAGATTCTCGGTTGCGCTGCCGAGACTTTCGAGGTCGAAGGCCACCATTTCGCGCTCGTCTGCATTGACGGCCTCGAACCTGACCGGCAGTACCCGTACGACGTGCGCCTCGATGGCGAGCGGGCGTGGCCACCTCCCGACTACCCGTTCCCTCAGCCGCAGATCAAGCTCATCCCGCCCGGCAGGTCGGTGCGTCTGGCATTCGGGTCCTGCCGGACCTCGGCGCCCCAACGGGCGCCCTACACCTGGCGCGGCCTCTGGCACCCCAAAGGGAAAGGAGTCGATGCGCTGCGCGCGTTCGGGGCCCGGATGCTCAACCAGCCCTCGTCACTGTGGCCCGAGGCGCTGTTGATGCTGGGCGATCAGCTCTACGCCGACGACGTGCCCGACGACATCAAAGAACAGGTCGCCGATCGTGAGGTCCACGCGGGCGGACCTGTCGAGGTCCTCGAAGACTTCGAGGAATACTGCATCGGCTACCGCGACGCGTGGACCGAGCCGATGGTCCGCTGGATCCTGTCCACGCTGCCGACCTCGACGATCTTCGACGACCACGAGATCAACGACCGGTGGAACATCTCGGCACAGTGGTTGGCCGAGATGCGTCAGACCTCGTGGTACGAGACCCGCATCACCGGGGGGCTGATGGCGTACTGGATCTTTCAGCACCTGGGCAACCTCACGCCGGCAGAACTCGCCGCCAACGAGACGTTCCAGGAGATCCGGCGAACCCGCGATGGCAGCGCGGCGCTGCGCCAGATGGCCAAGGACGCCGAAAGCGACGAAGGCCGGTCCCGGTTCAGCTATTGCCGCGACTTCGGCGACACGCGCCTGGTGGTGGTGGATTCACGCACCGGCCGGCAACTGCAGCCAGGACAACGCCAGATGGTCACCGACGACGAATGGGACTGGGTGACATCGCGGGTCGACGGCGACTACCGGCACTTGATCCTCGCCTCGTCGTTGCCCGTATTGATGCCCTACGGCATCCACGACATCGAGGGCTGGTCCGAAGCGGTCGCCGACGGAGCATGGGGGCAGCGGATGCGCGGCCTCGGCGAGCAGGTCCGGATGAAGGGTCACCTCGACCACTGGGCGGTGTTCCAGCGCAGCTTCCGCGACATGGAAACCCTGGTGATCGACAGCGCCCAGGGACGACGGGGTACGCCACCGCAGTCGATCGTGCTCCTGGGCGGCGACGTTCACCACTGTTGGGTCACCGACGTCCAGTTACCCGACGAGGACACGTCGACGTCCCCGACAGCGGTATGGCAGGTGGTCTGCTCGGGACTGCGCAAGGATCTGCAGCTCGGCGAGCGGCTGCTGCAAGTTCTGGGTCACACCCGCGTTGCCGCAGCGGCGGGTCGGGCACTGGCCAGGAGCGCAGGGCTCGGCGCGCCGCGGCTGCGGTGGCGGGAGGCGACGGGGCTGCACTTTCGCAATCAGATCGGCACCCTCGAGATCGCCGGCGACGAAGTGGGCGTGCGGCTCGAGGAAGTGTCCGGGGCGGTGCGTCAACAACGACTCACCACCGTTGTCGAGCGCAAACTGCGCTGACCGGCATTGCCC
The DNA here is from genome assembly GCA_964000695.1 of uncultured Mycolicibacterium sp. Classification (GTDB taxonomy): domain Bacteria; phylum Actinomycetota; class Actinomycetes; order Mycobacteriales; family Mycobacteriaceae; genus Mycobacterium. Next base: position 3,999 of record CAXEZH010000212.1, read on the forward strand.
TCAGCGGGATTTCGCGGTCGCCATGATGAACAGAGCTCGGCCGCTGGAGTCGTCAGCGGCCGCTCTGCGCCCTGCTATGTCGCCGTCAGGTCTCAGCGGGACTTTGCGGTCTCGCGCCGGTTGGCCTTCTTGATCGCCGACACCAACTCGCCCTTGTCCATCTTCGAGCGGCCCGGGATGTCGAGCCGGCGAGCCACCTCGGTCAGATGTTTCTTGGTCGCGTTCGCGTTCACGCCCTCGGCGGTCTTGCCTTTGGCGTTCGGACCGCCGCTGCGCGCACGCTGATCTGACGGACCCTTCTTGTCTTTCTTTTCCCAGTGGTCGCCGATCTTCTCGAACTTGCGCTTCAGCGTGCTGTACGCGACGCGGTGGGCGCGCTCGGCGTCGCCGTACTCCTCGGCGGCTGCGTCGTGGGCCTTGGCGAAGGTGCGCTGCGCCTTCTTGCCCGACTTCTTGAGTGTGCTCGGCAACTCGCTCTTCTTCGGCTTGCCGTTCTTCTTGGTCATCGGCATGGTGTCTGCCCTCCGGTATCGATCGGTCGTACGGCGCCACCCGGTGACATCACCCACCGGGCAGATCTGTTCAACCCCCGTCTCGGGGCTCGACAGGTCGCATTCCCGGGCATCTGTGCAGCTAAACGCCCCGCTCCAAGATCAGCGGCTCAGCCGGTGAGGGAGGACGGCGCGACCGGGAAGTCGAAGTACGTGTCCGGGAACGGTTCGGGCGTGAAGGTGTAGTGCCACCATTCGTTGGGGTAGTTCTCAAAACCCTGGCTTTCGAGGACCTTCTTGAGCAGCAGCCGGTTGGTCAACTGCTCACCCTGGATCCCGTTCGCCAACGTGTGTGCCGATGGGTCGAAACAGTCGTAACCGGTGCCCATGTCGATGGTGTTGTCGGGGAAACGACGAGGCGCCGGCGCCGTGCAGGCCGACAACGGTTGGCCGGGATCATAGGCGGGTTGAGGCTGGGCGGGCAGAGCGACCAGGGTCAGGTCGACCGTGCTGCCGCGGCTGTGCCCCGACTGTTCGGCGATGTAACCGTCGGCGAAGAGCTGGGACTTGTCGACCCACGGGTAGAACTCGCCCTTCA
>CAXEZH010000213.1:0-3985 GCA_964000695.1 uncultured Mycolicibacterium sp.
CTGCACGCGGCAGCGCGGGCCAACTCGGGCGACTAGCCAGTCAGCTCGTAGCGGATCGGTAGGTGCTTGAGTCCCCCCACGAAGATCGTCGCGACGTGCTCGGCCCTACCGGCCAACTCCACCGACCTCAGCCGGGGCAGTAATTCGGCGTAGAAGCTGGCGATCTCCATGCGGGCCAACGCCGCACCCAGACAGAAGTGCACGCCGTAGCCGAACGCGACGTGCTTGTTGGGGTCGCGACCGACGTCGAAGGTGAATGGATCGGTGAAAACGTCTTCGTCCCGGTTGCCCGACGGGTAGGACAACAGCACCGACTCCCCCGCCGTGATCGGGACACCGCGAATGACGGTGTCCTGTTGGGCGGTCCGCATGAACTCCTTGACTGGCGTGACCCACCGGATCATCTCCTCGACGGCGAGCGGCAGCAACGCGGGCTCGCGCTGGAGACGGTGCAACTGGTCGGGATGCTCGATCAGGGCGTGCAGGCCACCCGAGATGGTGGCGCTGGTGGTGTCGTGCCCGGCGGTGGCGACGATCAGGTAATACGACACCGTGTCGATGTCGGACAGCGGCTCCCCGTCGATGCGGGCGTTGGCGATCGCGGAAGCGAGGTCCTCGGTCGGTTGAGCCCGCCGTGCAGCGGTGATCTCGTTGAAGTAGGTGAACATGTCGAACAACGCGAGCCCGCGCTCCTCCATGGTCGCGCCGCGCTGCAGCTCGGTGTCATCGCTGCCGAACAGCTCCTGGGTGTAGGTGAGCATGCGGGCAAAGTCGGACTCGGGGATGCCGAGTAGCGACATGATGACGTAGAGCGGGAAGTTCACGGCGACCTCCTGGACGAAGTCGCACTCCCCGCCGCGGCGGAACATCTGGTCGACGAAGTCTCTGGCCAGCTGGTCGACGCGGACCTTCAACGCACGCATCGCCTTCGGGCGGAACCAGTCCGCACCGATCGATCGGATCTTGCGGTGCTGCGGATCGTCCATGTGGATCAATGTGCTCACACCCATCGCGGCCTGCTGGGCGTCGCCTTCGGCGGTGGTGAGCACCGGACGGGGCGAGTTGGTGAACACCGCGTTGTCGCGTTCGATCGCCATGATGTCGGCGTGTTTGGTGATCGCCCAGAACGGGCGGTAGCCGTCGACATCCACCCACGAGACCGGGGCGTGGGCCCGCAGATGTGTCATCGCCGCATGCAGGCGTGCTTCGTCTGCGTAGGCACTCGGGTCGGCGAACACCCTGGCCGCTTCGTCGACGATCCGAACGCTCATCTCGTCTCCCTCGTTCCACTGCGCAGCTCGGTCACCAGCTCGGCAATCGTGGACTCGTCGATCGCAGGCGGAAAGCCCACCAGCACACGGTCGATCAGGCCGGCGCAGCGCGACCTGATCTTCGTCACCACGTCCTGGACCGGCGCGACCACCGCGAACTCGTCGAGGATCGTGTCGTCGATCAGGGCGCCCATCTCATCCCAGCGCCCCGCACGCGACAGGCGGTGCAGGTCGGTCTGCAGCTCACCCCAGCCGTGGAGTTCCAGCACGCTGCGGTAGGCCGGAGTGGATGCATAGAACGCGATCTGCTTGCGGGTTCCTGCCGCAGCCTTGGCGACTTCGGTGTCGTCGCGACCGGTCACGACGAACACCGGGCAGGCCAGTTGGACGTCGCCACGGGCACGCCCCGCGCGCTGCAGGCCCCGCGACAGCGTCGGCACCGTCACCTCCTGCAGGTAACGCTGCGTCGTGAACGCATGGGCGAGCAGCCCGTCGGCGACCTCGCCGACCATCTCGGTCATCCGATCCCCGACCGCGGCGACGAAAACCTTGGGGTCCCCGAAACTGTGCGCGGGCGGGACGAACATCGGCGTCATCAACGTATGGGTGTAGAAGTCGCCGTGGAAATCCAGTGGTGTGTCGTTGCGCCAGCACGACCAGATCGCGCGCATCGCCAGCACGAACTCCCGCATCCGGGCCACGGGCTTGCCCCACGGCATACTGAATCGCTTCTCGATGTGCGGCTTGATCTGGGAGCCGAGGCCCAGGATGAGCCGGCCCTGGGAGTAGTCCTGGAGATCCCAGCCGATCTGGGCCAATGACATCGGATTCCGGGCGAACGCCACCGCGATGCTGGTGCCCAGGTCGATGCTGGTGGTGTGTTCAGCAGCCAGCGCCAGAGGCAGGAACGGGTCGTGGTTGATCTCGGCGGTCCAGCAGCCGTCGTAGCCCAGGCCCTGCAGACGGATCGCCGCGTCGGCGGCGGTGGCGAGCGGACTGACGACGGCCGCATCCACCTTCAGGCCGCCTCCAGCACCCATGCTGAGCGACGCTACAGTAAGCAATTCAGTATGGTCAACGCTGCAGGCCGCGTCGCCACCGAAGACAGGAGATACCGATGGCCGGGACCGGGGACTGGCAGGAAACTCTCGACGAGCTCGCCCGCCGCCGGGATCACTCCGCCGCGATGGGCGGTGACGAGCGCCTCGCCAAGCATCACGGCAAAGGGAAGTTGGATGCCCGCGGCCGCATCGACCACCTCCTGGACAAAGGGTCGTTCCGCGAGTTCGGCGGGCTGGTCGGCGGCGACATCGCCGCCGACGGAATCGTCGCCGGGGCCGGGTTGATCGACGGGCGACCCGTGATGGTGGGCGCCGAAGACTTCACCACCCTGGCGGGCAGCATCGGCCCTGGCGGAAACGCCAAGCGTTACCGGCTCGCCGAACTGGCACTGTCGGACCGCATCCCGTTGGTGATGCTGTTGGAAGGCGCGGGGTTTCGTCCCAGCGGCGAGCACTACGGACGCACCCCAACCGATCTGTTGGCGCAGGCCCGGTGCTCGGGGAAGGTACCCACCGTCAGTGGGCTGTTCGGGCCGTCGGCCGGACACGGCGCACTGGTTGCGCCGGTGTGCGACTGGACGATCATGACCGGCCAGGGCGCGATCTTCACCGCCGGCCCACCGGTGGTCAAAGAGTCCACCGGAGAGGACATCTCGAAGGAGGATCTCGGCGGCCCGGACGTGGCGCTGAGCAGTGGCGTCATCCACAACCTGGGCAGTGACGACGCCGCGGTGCTCGACGACATTCGCCGCTACCTGTCCTACTTTCCGTCGAGCGCTTGGTCCTACCCGGCATCGCGTGGCCACGACGAGACGACCGGACCGCGACCCACGCCCGAACTGCTCGAGATCGTGCCGCGGGGCAACCGCCGGATCTACGACATGCGCGCGGTACTCGACGCGGTGTTCGACCGTCCGGACTGGTTCGAGGTCCAACCCAAGTTCGGGCCGGCCATCATCTGCGCTCTGGCGCACCTGGGCGGGCATCCCGTCGCCGTGGTGGCCAACCAGCCGCGGGTGCTGGCCGGGTCCATCGATGCCGATGCGGCTGACAAGGCCGCGCATTTCATCACCGTGGCCGACTCGTTCCATCTCCCGATCGTTTTTCTCGCCGACAACCCGGGGATGCTGCCGGGCAGCCGCAGCGAGAAGAGCGGCGTGCTGCGCAGCGGTGCACGCATGTTCGCTGCCCAGACCACGGCGACGACGATCAAACTGCATGTGACGCTGCGCAAGGCCTACGGCTTCGGGTCGATGGTGATGTCGCTGCTGGGCTTCGACAATCAGAGCGCGACGTACGCCTTCCCGGGCGCCACGATGGGTGCGATGAGCGCCGCCGCGCTGAGCCGGGCCTCGCACGCTGCCGAAGACGTGGAGGCGCGCCTGCGCCAGGCGGAAGTGGACGCGTCGTTCCGCTCGGCCGGCCACCTCGGCTTCGATGATCTGATCCACCCCGAGGAGACCCGCGACGCGCTTCTCGACGGCTTGTCACGCGGTATCCACCGCCGTCAGGCGGCTGCCGAACCGGTCGCGCGCACCACGATCACACCCTGATCGGACCTCCCCGCCCGAGCAGGGCGTGATCCGCGCCGCGCAATCACGGTCATCGACCTTGCGCGTTGTGACGTGCACCTCCTACCCGGAGTCGACGTGA
>CAXEZH010000214.1:0-8019 GCA_964000695.1 uncultured Mycolicibacterium sp.
CGGCGTGGTTGTGGTCGCCGTTCGGGCTGCTCAGGCACAGGTCGAGAGCGTAGGAGGGTTCACCGGTGACCTCGATCCGGTAGGACCCGCCGGGCTGGGCGGGTTGCGGCCAGTCCGGGCACAGGTCGTCGCGCAGCCGGGTGACATGTTCGAGCACGACGGCGACGTTGCCGTCCTTCATGCCGCGTACCTCGAACCGGATCGCAGCGGTGGTGCCCTTGCCGATGGGACCCGCCGCGATGTCGAAGTCCTCGGGTGCCGGAACCCGGACGTGGGTCTCGGTGACCTCGTCGAGCTCGATGCCCAGGCCGGCCGCGAGCTGGCGGACCACCGAACCCCAGGCCAGGCTCAGCACGCCGGGTTGGAGCAGCATCGGTGTCTCGTCGAGGCTGCCACCGAATCCCATCACGTCGAACATCACCGGCGCGCTGTCATAGGTGTCGTAGTTGATGATCTCCATGCACCGGATCTGCTGCACGCTCTGGCATGTGCCGGCCAGCGCCAGCGGCAGTAGATCGTTGGCGAAGCCCGGATCGATGCCGTTGACGAAGATCGTCGACGAACCTTCCTTGGCGGCGGCCTCGATGGGGGTGACCATCTCGGTGGGGATCACCTGCCATGGGTACTGCAGGAAGACCGCGCTGCTACCCACCACGTTGATTCCGGCGGCCAGGATCTTGCGGTAGTCCTCCAGCGCTTCGATCAGCCGGTTGTCGGCCAGCGCGGTGTAGACCACGCAGGCGGGCTTGGTGGCGATCACGGCGTCCAGGTCGGTCGTCGCCAGGATCCCCGTCGACCCTGGCAGTCCGGCGAGATCGGCGGCGTCCTTGCCGGCCTTGGCCCCCGAGGAGACCCACACCGCGGTGAGGTCGAAGCGGTCGTCGTTGATCAGCTGGGTGAGCGCGTGCTTACCGACGTTTCCGGTACCGACGGCGGCGACGCGGATCGGGCTGGGGCTGGAATTGGCCAAGGGGGTGTCCTCACAGATCGGGAATCGGGAGCTCGAGGTTGGGGAAGGTGATGCCACCGTCCACTTCGAGTGTCTTGCCGGTCAGATAGCCGCCTGCCGGGGAGGCGAGGTACACCGCCGCCGCGGCGATGTCGAGAGGATCGCCGAGCCGGCGCAGCGGGGTGGCCTGCTCCATCGGGGTGCGCAGTTCCTCGTTGCTGGCGACGATGTCGAGCGCGGAGGTCAGGATCGACCCCGGTGCGATGGCGTTGACCCGGATGCGCGGTGCCAGATCCAGTGCCGACAACCGGGTGTAGTGGGCGAGCGCGGCTTTGGCGGTGCCATAAGCGGCGAACCCGCGCCCGGCGACCCGGCTCATCGTCGAGGTGACGTTGATGATGCTGCCGCCGCCGGAGTGCTCGAGCATCAGCGGGGCGGCCGCTGCGGTCAGCGCGTGGGCGGTGGCGACATTGAAGGTGAACGCATCGCGCATGTCCTTGGCCGTGGTGTCCAACAGCGCGCCCGGCATCGTCCCGCCGACATTGTTCACGACGATGTCTAGTTTGCCGAACGCCTCGACGGCCTGCGCGGCCAGCGACGAGGTGTCCTCAGGACGGGCGAGGTCGGCGACCACGATGTGCGCGCGCCGACCTGCGCCGCGCACCTGCTCGGCAACCTCTTCGAGCTGGGACTGCGTGCGCGCGGCAATCAGCACGTCAGCGCCGGCTTCGGCGAAGGCGAGGGCCATGGCGGCGCCGAGGCCCCGCCCGGCGCCGGTGACCACGGCTACTCGATCGTCGAGCCGGAACCTGTCGAGAATCACGCGCGACACCGTAACAAGAACCTGTTCTAGTTTGGTGCGAATTCGGTGTGTTCGCCGTGGGGTGACCTATTTCTTGGCAGCGGCTTTCTTGGCCGTGGACTTCTTCGCGGGAGCCTTCTTGGCGGCCGACTTCTTCGCCGGGGCCTTCTTGGCGGCGGCCTTTTTGGCGGGCGCTTTCTTGGCGGGAGCCTTCTCGTCGTCCTCGGCGTCGTCCTCGGCGGTGCCTTTGGCGGAGCTCTTGGCAGAGCCCTGCTCCTTGCGTGCCTTGACGCTGGCCTCGAGTTTGGCGAGCAGATCCGAGACGTCCTCGGTCTCGTCGAGCTCCTGCGGCTCTTCCTCGGTGGTGAACGCCTCACCGCCCTCCAGCTTGGCCTGGATGAGCTCGTGCAGATGCTCCTGGTAGTCGTCGTGATAACGATCGGGGTTGAAGTCGTCGGTCATGGAGTCGACGACCTGGCTGGCCATCTTCAGCTCGGCCGGCTTGACCTCCACCTCTTTGTCCAACACCGGGAAGTCCGGGTCGCGGATCTCATCGGGCCACAGCAGCGTGTGGACCATCATCACGTCGCGCTTGCTGAAATCCTTTACCCGCAGTGCGGCCAGTCGAGTCTTGTTGCGCAGCGCGAAGTTCACGATGGCGACGCGATCGGACTCCATCAACGTCTTGGCCAGCAGCACATAGGATTTCGACGATTTTCCGTCCGGCTCCAAGAAATACGACTTGTCATACATCATCGGGTCGATGTCGCTGGCCGGCACGAACTCGAGCACGTCGATCTCACGGCTGCGTTCCTCAGGCAGGCTGGCGATGTCGTCGTCGGTGATGATGACCGTCTGGCCGTCGTCGGAGTCGTAGGCGCGGGCGATGTCGCGGTACTCGACGACCTCGCCGCACACCTCGCAGACCCGCTTGTACCGGATGCGCCCGTTGTCCTTGGCGTGCACCTGGTGGAACTTGATGTCGTGATCCTCAGTGGCGCTGTAGACCTTGACCGGCACGTTGACCAGGCCGAAGGCGATCGAACCCTTCCAGATGGACCGCATCAGCCCAGTATCTCCGATGAACCCGTGGATTCCAGTGCGGCGCGATCCGGCAGGTCGGCACCGGCGCGGGTCACGGTCACGGCGGCGCACAGGGTCGCGGCGCGCACTGTGGCGGTCAAGGTGTCGGTGTCGACCCGGGCCAGCGCGGCACGGCGTGGTGCACCCAGCAGGTCGCGCGTCCACAGCGCGTCGACCAAGCCCGTCATGAAGGCGTCCCCGGCGCCCACGGTGTCCACCACTTCCACACGTGGTGCAGGTACCCGCACATTCCCGGCCGCACACATCGCCAGCGCTCCCTCTGCGCCGAGTGTCACCACCACGATCGACGCGCCGAGCGCCAGCCACGCCTCACCGATCTGTTCCGGTGAGCGGCGGGGATCGATCCAGCGCAGGTCCTCATCGCTGACCTTGATCACGTCGGCTTTCTCCAGCAGCCGGTCGATGCGGTCGCGCGCCGCGTCGGCGTCGGAGATCAACGCCGAACGGATGTTCGGGTCGAACGTCACGGTGGCCGAGGTGTGATAGGTGTCCACCAACGCCGCGGTGGCCAGGCAACCCGGTTCGAGCACGGTGGCAATCGAGCCGGTGTGCACGACCAACGGGGGCGGCACAGGCGCAGTCCCGCTGAGCTTCCAGTCGATGTCGAAGGAGTACGTCGCGGAGCCGGCCTCGTCGAGGACCGCGCGCGCCGTGGCGGTGTGCTCAGCGGTGTCGCTGCCCGGAACCACGTGCACGCCCGCGGTTTCGACGAATTCGCGGATACGGTGCCCGTAGTCGTCGGTGCCGATGTGGGTGAGGAAGTCGACCTCTCGCCCCAGCCGGGCCAGACCGACCGCGACGTTGAGCGGGCTGCCGCCGACATGTTCGCCCGCGACCCGCCCGTTTCGCAGGACGACGTCGATGAGCGCCTCTCCGATGACCAGTGCCCTCACGTTCTCGACGCTACCGCGTCGCCAACGGGTAATACCGTGATGTGGTGGACCGTTATGACCGGGTCAAGCTGACCAACCCGGACAAGGTGCTGTACCCGGCGACCGGGACAACGAAGCGAGAGGTCTTCGAGTACTACGTCAACGTCGCTGAAGCGATGCTGCCGCACGTCGCGGGTCGTGCCGTGACGCGCAAACGCTGGCCCAACGGGGTCGACGAGGCGGCTTTCTTCGAGAAGCAGCTGGCGTCCTCGGCGCCGGACTGGCTGGATCGCGCCACGATCGTGCACAAGTCGGGGAGCACTACTTATCCGGTGATCGACACCGTCGAGGGGTTGGCCTGGATCGCGCAGCAGGCGGCCTTGGAAGTGCACGTGCCGCAGTGGCGTTTCGTCGACGGACAGAGGGGGCCTGCGACCCGCATCGTGTTCGATCTCGACCCAGGCGAGGGCGTGTCGTTTCAGCAGCTGTGCCAGGTCGCCCATGAGGTGCGGGAACTCATCGACGACATCGGCTTGCGGACCTTTCCGTTGACCAGCGGCAGCAAGGGGCTCCATCTGTACGTCCCGCTGGACGATCCGATCAGTTCGCAGGGCGCATCGGTGCTGGCCAAACGCGTGGCCCAGCAATTGGAGCAGACCATGTCCAAGCAGGTCACCGCCACGATGACCAAGAGCCTGCGTCACGGCAAGGTGTTCGTGGACTGGAGTCAGAACAATGCGAACAAGACCACGATCGCGCCGTACTCCCTTCGGGGGCGCGAACATCCGACGGTTGCGGCGCCGCGTACCTGGGAAGAGATCTCGGATCCCGAGCTGCGGCACCTGACGTTCGACGAGGTGCTCGACAGACTGGACCGTGACGGGGATCTGCTCGCCGATCTCGACGAGCCGTTGCCCGTGCCGGACCGGCTGACCACCTATCGCGGCATGCGTGACAGCGGAAAGACGCCGGAACCCGTTCCCGCCGAGGCGCCGACGGTCGGCGGCAACGACAAGTTCGTCATCCAGGAACACCATGCCCGCAGATTGCATTACGACTTCCGGCTGGAGCGCGACGGCGTGCTGGTCAGTTGGGCGATTCCGAAGAACCTGCCCGAATCGCCGTCCGTCAATCATCTTGCGGTGCACACCGAGGACCATCCGATGGAGTACCTGACGTTTGCCGGGGAGATCCCCAAGGGCGAGTACGGCGGCGGTGAGGTCTACATCTGGGACACCGGCACCTACGAGGCGGAGAAGTTCCGCGACAATCCGCCGGACGGGCCCGACAAAGGCGGCGAGGTCATCGTGACGCTGCACGGGCAGAAGATCGACGGACGCTACGCGCTGATCCAGACTGACGGCAAGAACTGGCTGGCGCACCGCATGAAGGAGCAGAACCGTCCCACATTCGCCGATCTGGCACCGATGTTGGCCACGGAGGGATCGGTGGAACGACTCACCAAAGGGCAGTGGGCGTTCGAGGGCAAGTGGGACGGCTATCGGTTGTTGGTCGAGGCCGACCACGGCGCGCTCTCGCTACGGTCGCGGCGCGGGCGGGACGTGACCGGCGAATACCCGCAACTGCAGGCACTGGCCGCCGACCTCGCCGACCACCACGTGATTCTCGACGGTGAGGCGGTAGCCCTCGATGAGTCCGGGGTGCCGAGTTTTCGCGAGATGCAGAACCGGGCCCGCTCGACCCGTCTGGAGTTCTGGGCGTTCGACATCCTGGCGCTCGATGGCCGATCGTTGTTGCGCGCCAAGTACTCCGATCGCCGCCGGGTGCTCGAGGCCCTCGCCGAGCAGGGTGGACTGATCGTACCGGCGGTGATCGAGGCCGACGACGGGCCCGACGCTCTCGAGGTGGCGCGCACGAAACGGTGGGAGGGCGTGATCGCCAAGAAGCGTGACTCGACATACCAGCCCGGGCGGCGGTCATCGTCCTGGATCAAGGACAAACTGTGGAACACCCAGGAGGTCGTGATCGGCGGCTGGCGGGTCGGCAACGGCGGCCGGAGTAGCGGTATCGGCGCGCTGATGCTCGGTGTCCCGGGTCCTGACGGACTGCAGTTCGTCGGCCGGGTCGGAACCGGGTTCACCGACAAAGAACTGGCCTCGCTGAAGAAGACGCTGGCACCGCTGCATGCCGACGAATCACCCTTCAGTGCAGCGCTTCCCAAGGCCGATGCGCGCGGCGTGACGTTCGTGCGGCCGCAGTTGGTCGGGGAGGTGCGCTACAGCGAGCGCACCTCCGATGGTCGGCTGCGGCAGCCGAGCTGGCGAGGGCTGCGGACCGACAAGGAACCGGCCGACGTCGTGTGGGAGTAGCTCAGCGTGAGAGGGAGTCCGCCATCTCGGCGAGTCCGTCGGTCAGGTTGACGGCCGGACGATAGCCGAGTTCTGTTCTTGCGGCGGTGATGTCGTAGCTGCGGTCGCGACCCATGAACGTGGTGATCCAGTTCGTCAGCATCGGCGGTTCAGGCCGACGCAACAGGCGTGCCCCTGTTTCGAGGAGCGCCCCCAGAGGGGCCGCCACCGCGAATGGCACACTGCGGGCCCCGCTGACGTCGACGCCCCGGGTGGCCAGCAGCGGCGTGAAGAAATCCCGGGCCGGCATGGGTGTGCCGTCGGTGACGTAATAGGTCCGACCGGCCCGCCCGGCGGTGAGGGCGAGGTAGGCGGCCTCGGCGAGGTTGTCGACATGGACGAAGTCGACCGTGTGCTTGCCGTTGTCGATCCAGCTGAACCGGCCGGTTTCCACTGCGGCCACGAAGTCGTCGAGCGTCGACATGCCGGCACCCCAGATGAACGGCGGCCGAAGTGCCACTGTCGTCATCGTCGGAGTGGCCGCGCTGAGCAGAATGCGCTCGGTTTCGAGCTTGACGCGGCTGTAGGCGACATTCGGCCGACCTTCAGCGGTGCGCTCGTCGACGACCGGCGCGCGTTGGGTGCCGCTGGACACGCTGGCGGCGCTGATCAACACGAATCTCGGCACTGCAGCCGAGGCAGCAGCCTGGTGAAAAGCGACGGTGGGGTCGAGGTTGGCCCGGCGGAACATGTCATCGCGACCCCAGAACGCCATGTAGGCGGCGCCATGGACGACGGCGTCTATTCCACGCAGCGCCGACGTCCACTGTGGCGGTGTGCCGTTGACCAGATCCGCCAGGTCGCCGAAGACCGGCTCAGCGCCGACCCGGGCGACGAGGTCGGCGGCGCTGTCCGTGCGGGCGAGCGCACGCACCTCATGCCCCGCACGGACAAGTCGTCTGACCAGGTGCTGCCCGACGAAACCGCTGCCACCCGTGACGAAGATGTGCATCTGAGCCTCCATTCGTTCTATTTCAAATCATTTGATATCAAACTATATGTGCGCTGCTAGTATCTCGTCAACGTGAAAGAGGCGACGGGTGGACGTGCGGCGTCAGGTGCCTCGGCGCAGCGCGCTGGGCGCCTGGCCGACGTGTTCGGACGCGCAGGCAAGTCGGTGGTACGCGCATTCGATGACCGCCTGGGGGAGCGCGGCGTCTCGACCCCGCGATCCAAAGTGCTCGCCGAAGTGGCCCGCATGCAGCCGGTACGGCTCGCGGATCTGGCCAGGGAGGTTGGAATCAGCCAGGGCACTGCCTCCACCCTGGTGGAGGCCCTGGTCCGGGACGGACTGGTCGCCCGCGGAGCAGACGACAATGACCGCCGCGCGATCCGCCTGACGACCACTCCCGCGGGGGAGGAACAAGCGCGAGACTGGCTCCGCGACTACCTCGTCGTCGCGGCGGAGATCTTCAGCTGTCTCACGAGCGAAGAACAAAGCCAGCTGACCCGATTGCTCGATCGGATTGCCGACTCCCTGAACCCTCCTGCTTAGCTGACTGGAGATTCTTGCCCTCGGGTGATTCGTCACGCCGAAGTCGGCGTCGTGGCGCCGGTCTGCAGCAGAGCGGTGGTCTAGGGAGTTCGAACCTCGTGGCATGCCGTGTACCCGCGCACTGCAACCGTCAGCGCGGGAAGTGACTGCGTGAGCTTGGTGTATCGACTGGCTGACCGCAGCTCACGGCCCTGCCGCGGCCTCCGACGGACCCCGATCCGCACTGCGCGCCGCACCATCAACATGGTGATTGACACGAGAGGCACGCGGCTCGGGAGATGCAGGGGCCCGTTTTTGTCGGTGGTCGAATGTATGTTCGAATCATGTCGGGTGTGGTGTTGTCAGACGCGGTCGCGGCGGTGCGCGCCGCGGTCGACGCCGCGGCCGGCGCGGAGGTGGATCTGCTGGGTCGCGCGGATCTGGTGGAC
>CAXEZH010000215.1:0-15111 GCA_964000695.1 uncultured Mycolicibacterium sp.
CGCACGCCGACCGCGGTGGTCGTGGTGCGCGCCCGATTCATCGAGACCATGTCAGTAGCGGTAGTGCTCCGGCTTGTACGGGCCTTCGACGTCGACACCGATGTACTCGGCCTGCTCCTTGCTGAGCTTGGTCAGCGTGCCGCCGAGTGCCTCGACGTGGATGCGCGCCACCTTCTCGTCGAGGTGCTTGGCCAGCCGGTAGACGGCGTTGTCGTACTCGTCGTTCTTGGTCCACAGCTCGATCTGGGCGATCACCTGGTTGGAGAAGCTGTTGCTCATCACGAACGACGGGTGGCCCGTCGCGTTGCCCAGGTTCAGCAGTCGGCCCTCGGAGAGCACCACGATCGACTTGCCGTCGTCGAACACCCACTGGTCGACCTGCGGCTTGATGTTGATGCGCTTGGCGCCGGAGCGCTCCAGGGCGGCCATGTCGATCTCGTTGTCGAAGTGGCCGATGTTGCCCAGGATCGCCTGGTCCTTCATCTGGCGCATGTGATCGAGGGTGATGATGTCCTTGTTGCCGGTGGAGGTGATGACGATGTCGGACTCGCCGATCGCCTCCTCGACGGTGCGGACGTCGAAGCCGTCCATCAGCGCCTGCAGCGCGTTGATCGGGTCGATCTCGGTGACCGCCACGCGCGCGCCCTGCCCTGCCAGCGACTCCGCGCAGCCCTTGCCGACGTCGCCGTAGCCGCAGATCAGCACCTTCTTGCCACCGATCAGCACGTCGGTGCCGCGGTTGATGCCGTCGATCAGCGAGTGGCGGGTGCCGTACTTGTTGTCGAACTTGCTCTTGGTGACCGAGTCGTTGACGTTGATCGCCGGGAACGGCAGCTCACCCTGCGCCTCGAACTGGTACAGACGGAGCACACCGGTGGTGGTCTCCTCGGTGACGCCCTTGACGGCCTCGGCGATCTTGGTCCACTTGCCCTTGTCGGTCTCGAACCGCTCACGCAACAGATTCAGGAAGACCTTGTACTCCGCGGAGTCGTCGTCCTCGGCGGGCGGCACGACGCCGGCCTTCTCGAACTGCGCGCCGCGCAGCACCAGCATGGTGGCGTCACCGCCGTCGTCGAGGATCATGTTGGCCGGCTCACCCTCCCAGGTGAGCATCTGCTCGGCGGCCCACCAGTACTCCTCGAGGGTCTCGCCCTTCCACGCGAACACCGGGGTGCCCTTGGGCTCCTCGGGGGTGCCGTGTGGTCCCACGACGACGGCCGCGGCGGCGTGGTCCTGGGTGGAGAAGATGTTGCAGCTGGCCCAGCGCACCTCGGCGCCGAGGCTGGTCAGCGTCTCGATCAGCACTGCGGTCTGCACGGTCATGTGCAGCGAGCCGGAGATCCGCGCGCCCTTGAGCGGCTGGACGTCGGCGTATTCGTAGCGCAGCGCCATCAGGCCGGGCATTTCATGCTCAGCCAGGCCGATCTCCTTGCGGCCGAATTCGGCCAGCGACAGGTCGGCGACCTTGAAGTCGATGCCGTTGCGGACCTCGACGGTCATGTTCGATGCAGTCATATAGAGCCCCTTTTGTCGTTCGTCGATGCTGGTGTCGCAGCTCATCGGCGACACCCATGCGGACACGGACACCCATAGCCTGCGGGCTCGCGGGACAGGCGCGGAGGCGCTCTGCCGGCTAAGCGGTATCTATGACACCGTACCGTTCGGCGAACGGCGACATCAGCCGGGCCAGATCGCGTGCGACGTCATGGTCGGCTTCGGGCGGCATCGAGACGTAGCTCATTGCCAGCCGCACGATGGCGCGGGCCAGCACGCCGGCGTCTTCCTGGCTGCACCGCACCCAGCTCGCCATGAACGATTCGGTCAGCCGCGCCGAGCAGTGGTTGATGATCGGCGCGCTGTCGGTGGTGATGATCTGCAGCAGGTCGGGCTTGGAGCCACCGGTCAGCAGCGAGATCACCAGCGGGTCGGCCGCCGACTCGGTGAAGAAGTCGCGGAATCCCTGCAGAAAGGCGGCGTAGACGTCGCCGATGTTGTCGTTGATCGCGTCGTGGATCTGGTCGACGAGCCGGTCGGCCAGCCGCAGCGCATACCCCTGGGCCAGGCCCTGCCGGGAGCCGAACTCGTTGTAGATGGTCTGGCGGCTGATGCCGGCGGCGCGCGCCACGTCCGACAGCGTGATCGACGACCAGTCGCGGTTGAGCAGCAGCTCACGCATGCCGTCGAGGATGGAGTCGCGCAGCAGCACCCGCGACGCTTCGGCGTAGGGCACGCGCTGAGCGACTCGTCGATTGGGGGCGCTGCTCACACGCGCGACAATATCGCTTCTCGGTGACGCGCCGAGTGAGGCGAGCCGCCCCGTCACGACCCCCGCCCACGCGGTCACGGCCGCGAGACCTCCACCATCTCGAAGTCCGACTTGGCCGCACCGCAGTCCGGGCAGCTCCAGTCCTCGGGGATGTCGTCCCAGCGGGTGCCCGGGGCGATGCCGTCTTCGGGCCAGCCCTTGGCTTCGTCGTATTCGAAGCCGCACTGCACGCAGACGAACAGCTTGTAGTCGTTGTCACTCATGTCGAAGTTGTCCTTTCTCAGATTGCGTTGAGGCTGCGCCCACGGCGGCCGCTACTCGCACTTTGTCGCGGTGGGCGCAATCTCAACGTTGTAGAGCGGGTTGAAAGTCGACCTTCTCGAGTACTGCGCAGTCCGGGCAGCACCAGTCGTCGGGCACGTCCTCCCACGGTGTCCCGGCCGGGAAGCCCTCCCGGGGCTCGCCTTTGGACTCGTCGTAGACGTAGTCGCAGCCGGGACAACGGTAGGCGCTCATCGGGCGGTCCCCGCGTAACGAGCGAGCACCTTGTCGCGCACCCGCGGGTGGATGTTCACCCGGGTGATGTCGCCGTCGTAGTGCTCGAGCACCCGGTGGTCCATCACCTTGCGCCACAGCGGCGGGAAGTAGGTCAGCGCGATCATCGACGCGTAGCCGCTGGGCAGGTTCGGCGCGCCGTCCATGCTGCGCAGCGTCTGGTAGCGCCGGGTCGGGTTGGCGTGGTGGTCGCTGTGGCGCTGCAGGTGGTACAGGAACAGGTTGGTCACGATGTGATCGGAGTTCCAGCTGTGCACCGGGGCGCACCGTTCGTAGCGGCCGCTGTCCATCTTCTGCCGCATCAGCCCGTAGTGCTCGAGATAGTTCACCGTTTCGAGCAGCGTGAAGCCGAACACCGCGGAGATCAGGATGTAGGGGATCAACGCCCAGCCGAACACCGCGATCAGCACGCCGTAGAGCAGCACCGACATCGCCCAGGCATTGAGCACGTCGTTCGACGGATGCCACTTGCTCTTGCCGGCGCGCTCCAACCGCTTGGCTTCGAGCTCCCAGGCTGAGCGCAGGCTGCCGAACACGCTGCGCGGCAGGAACTCCCAGAACGTCTCACCGAACCGCGCCGAGGCCGGGTCCTCCGGGGTGGCGACGCGCACGTGGTGGCCCCGGTTGTGCTCGATGTAGAAGTGCCCGTAGCAGGTCTGGGCCAGGGTGATCTTCGACAGCCACCGCTCCAGCGAATCCTTCTTGTGCCCCATCTCGTGGGCGGTGTTGATGCCCACGCCGCCGAGCACGCCCACCGACAGCGCCACGCCGATCTTGGCCGGCCAGCTCAGTCCGCCGTCGAAGCCGAGCCAGCTCAGATTCGATGCGGTGAACAGGTAGGCGCCGAAGATGACGCTGGCGTACTGGAACGGGATGTAGATGTAGGTGCAGTAGCGGTAGTACTTGTCGTTCTCGAGCCGCTCCATCAGCTCGTCGGGCGGGTTCTGCCCGTCGGGGCCGAACTTGAGGTCCAGGCTCGGCAGCAGGATGTAGAGCAGGATCGGCCCGATCCAGAACGGCACCTGCGCCGCGGCGTGCCAGCCGAACTGGTTGAGCCCCCAGATCAGCGGCAGCATCACGAACAGCGCCGTGGGCGGGATCAGACCCATCAGCCACAGATAGCGCTTCCTGTCGCGCCAGTTCTCGACGTCGATCGCCGGCATGTCTTGTGTGGTCACTCGATGCCTCCTTGCTGTGAGTGCAGTCACCTCGTGTCCTTGACTATAGAGACTGTTTTGTCGCGTGTCTATACAAAGCAGCTCTTTTGTAAAGCTCACCCTGGTGAATCGGGCGCGTTTCGCGACACCAGCGGTGCTTCAGCGCGCCGAAATCGCCGAGCGGATCAGCGCAAGGACCCGATCCGGATAAGCGGTGAGGTCCAGCCAGGTGAACCGGAGCGCCTGCCAACCCAGCAGGACGAGGTCGTTCTGCCGCTGACGATCGATCTGAAAGGCGTCAGGGTCGCTGTGAAACGCGAACCCGTCCACTTCGATCGCGACCTTCTGCGCCCGGAATCCGACGTCGACCCGATAACCGCCGACCCGGTGGTTGGCCTTCCACCCGCCGATCCCGGCATCCCGTAACAGTTGGTGCAGAATGCGCTCCGCCACCGAGTGGGCGCCCCCGGCCGCGGCCTGTAACAGCAGCCGAGACCGCGGCGCACCGGTGCGGCCTTTGTTGCGTAGGTGGGTGCTCCAGAGGCTGGGGAGCTCGACGTGCCGTTGTTGCAGCGCGGTGTCGAGCAATTTCGCCCCGCCTCCGCGCTGCGCGGCGGCTTCCACGACGGTCAAGCTCAGCGACGTCACCCGCACGCCCTTGAGCTCGACGACGTCGCAGCGGTGCAGGTCGCGGCGACGGACCCTTGTTCCCTCATGGCGGCGGCCGTGGCTGTCGCGCGGCACCGTGACCTCGACGATGGCGGGCGCGAACCGCGTCAGACCGTGCCACGAGGCGGCCGTCAAACCGCTGGCGGCGGCCTGGGCCCCGTACCCCCACACCCCCGCGCGGATGCGGGCCGTGTCCGAGAACGGACGGTCATCGACGAAGTACACGCCCCGGCCGCAGCGGCGCCACTGGCCGGATTGCACGCGGCGCTGCACGCTGCGTCGACTCAGCCCCGCGGCCCGCGCCTGCTCGTCGGTGATGACTCCGTCCTGGCGCCGCAGATAGTCGCTGAGCATGTCCGGTGTGACGCACCGCAGCCCCCCACGGTTCCACCCACGGCGAATTCGGCGCGCTATGCGACAGCGTGGGTCCTCTAGCGCGCCCGATTCGCAAGAATGGAGTGGCGACGGCCGTAGAGGAAGTAGACGACGACGCCGATCGCCATCCAGATGCCGAACCGGATCCAGGTCAGCCCGGTCAGGTTCAGCATCAGCCACAGGCACGCGATGATCGCCAGGATCGGCAGCACCGGCACCCACGGCACCCGGAATCCGCGCTGCAGGTCAGGACGCGTCCGGCGCAGCACGATCACGCCGGCCGACACCAGCACGAACGCGAACAGCGTGCCGATGTTGACCATCTCCTCGAGCTTGTCGATCGGGAACACCGTCGCGGTCACCGCGACCACCACGCCGACGATCAGCGTGATGCGCACCGGGGTGCCGTGCCGCCCGGTCTTGGCCAGCTGCGTGGGCATCAGCCCGTCGCGCGACATCGCGAACAGCACCCGGGTCTGGCCGAGCACGAGCACGATGACGACCGTGGTCAGGCCTGCCAGCGCCCCGATCGAGATCACCTTGGCGGCCCAGTCCACCCCGTTCAGCGCGAACGCGGTGGCCAGGTTCTGCGTTTCGGCGTCGCGCAGCTGGGTGTAGCTGACCATCCCCGACAGCACGATGGCCACGGCGACGTAGAGCACGGTGACGATGCCCAGCGAGGCGAGAATGCCGCGGGGGATGTCGCGCTGCGGCTGTTTGGTCTCCTCGGCGGTGGTCGCGACGATGTCGAAGCCGATGAACGCGAAGAACACGATCGAGGCGCCGGCCAGCAGCCCGTACCAGCCGTAGTGGCTGCCTTCGGCGCCGGTGAGCAGCGAGAACAGCGACTGCTCGGTGCCGGTGCCGCCCTCTCCTGCCTCGGCGGGCGGGATGAACGGCGAGTAGTTCTCGGTCTTGATGTAGAACGCGCCGACGGCGACCACCAGCAGCACCACCGCCACCTTGACGGCGGTGATGGCCAGGCTGACCCCGGCCGACAGCTTGGTGCCTAAGGCCAGGATGGCGGTGACGAACGCGATGATCAGCAGCGCGCCCCAATCCAGTTGCAGCCCAAATAGTTCGGCAGACCCCCCGGCGAAGCCGAACACCGTGCCCAGGTAGCTGGACCAGCCCTTGGCGACGACGGCCGCGGCGACGGCGAACTCCAGGATCAGGTCCCACCCGATGATCCAGGCCATGAACTCACCGAACGTCGCATAGGAGAACGTGTAGGCGCTGCCGGCCACCGGCACGGTGGAGGCGAACTCCGCGTAGCACAGCGCGGCCAGCCCGCAGGCGATCGCGGCGATGATGAACGAGATCGAGATCGCGGGCCCGGTGATGTTCCCGGCGGTCGAGGCGGTGATGGTGAAGATGCCGGCGCCGATCACCACCGACACCCCGAAGACGGTCAGATCCCACCAGTTCAGGTCCTTGCGGAGCTTGGTGCTGGGCTCGTCGGTGTCGGCGATCGACTGCTCGACGGACTTGGTCCGCCATCGCCCTACGGTCCGCGTCACCGGTTCCTGAACCATCGACCGTCCCCTTTTCGTCATCGTTTCAGCGGAATGTACCCACTAGCGTGTGATCCGATGGGTCCAATGAGACACGCAGTGGTGATAGGGGCCAGCATCGGCGGGTTGTGTGCCGCCAAGGTGCTGGCGGAGTTCGCTGACCAGGTGACGGTGTTCGAGCGTGACGAACTGCCCGCCGAACCGGCCAGCCGCTCCGCCACGCCGCAGGACCGCCATGTGCACCTGTTGATGGCGCGCGGCGCCGAGGAGTTGGAGTCGCTGTTTCCCGGGCTGCTGGCCGACATGGTGGCCGACGGGGTGCCGATCTTGGAGAACCGGCCGGACTGCATTCATTTCGGGGCGGCCGGTCACGTGCTGGGCACCCAGCACCGCCTGCAGGACGAGTTCACCGCCTACGTGCCGAGCCGACCGCACCTGGAGTGGCAGATCCGCAGCCGCGTCACCGCGCTGCCGAACGTCACCCTGCAGCGGCGCGGCGTCGACGAGCCGGTCTTCGACGGACACCGGGTCACCGGGGTGCGCACCGCTGACGGCGAGGTCGTCGACGCCGATCTGGTCATCGACTCGACCGGCCGCGGGACTCGGCTACCGGCCTGGCTGGCGCAGTGGGGCTTCGAGAAGCCGCGCGAGGACAGCATCGCGGTCGGCATCGGCTACGCCACCCACCGCCTGACGATCCCCGAGGGCCTGATCCGCGAGAAGGTCGTGGTGGCAGGCGCGTCGCGGGAGCAGCCGCTGGGACTGGGCATGCTCTACTACGAGGACGACATCTGGACGATGACCACGTTCGGTGTCGGAAAGGTGCCTCCGCCAGAGGATTTCGCGGGCATGCAGGCGCTGGCCGAGCAGCTGCTGCCGGCCCATCTCAGCGCCGCGGTGCAGCACGCACAGCCGGTGGGCGAGGTCGCGATCCACAAGTATCCGGCGAGCAGGTGGCGGCGGTTCGACGAGCTCGACCGCTTCCCGCCGGGAATCCTGCCGTTCGGCGACGCGGTGGTGAGCTTCAATCCGACGTTCGGGCAAGGCATGACGATGACGTCGCTGCAGGCCGGTCATCTGCGCCGCGCGCTGCAGGGCCCGCGCGACGAACTGGCCACGACGTTTCTGACCGCCACCAGCAAGACGACGTGGCCGGTGTGGACGATGAACGCGATCGGTGATCTGATCCTGCACCGGGCCGAGGGCCCGATGCCGTGGTGGTACCGCCCGGTGGGCTCGCTGTTCGACCAGTTCCTGGGTGCCGCGGAGTCCGATCCTGTGCTGGCGGAATGGTTTCTGCGCCGGTTCAGCCTGCTCGACAGCCTCTACATGGTGCCCTCGGCCAAGCTGGTCGGCCGCACGGTGCGCCACAACATGCGGCTGTGGATGTCCGAGCGGCGCTCTAGATCCCGACGGTCACCCGGAACAGCCGGGTCGGCTCCTGCGCGCTCAGCCTGATCGGTCCGTCGTCGGCGGCGACCCAGGCCGCCTTACCGCGTTCCAGCACCACCGAGCGGGTCTTGGCGTGCACGGTCGCCGCCCCTTCGGCGCACAGCAGTATCTGCGGTCCGTCGTGGCGGGTGGGGGCGTCGATCTCGTGGCCGAGGTTGCCCTCGTCGATACGCAACACCGACACCGCGAACTCCGGCGCCGGCGTGCGATAGACGAGTTCTTCGCCGTCGGAACATGATTCGGGCCGGACCACGATGTCCGCGGCGGGGGTGAAGTCGAGCACGCGCAGCAGTTCGGGCACGTCGACGTGCTTGGGGGTCAGCCCGCCGCGCAGCACGTTGTCGGAGTTGGCCATCACCTCGACGCCGATCCCGTGCAGGTAGGCGTGCAGGTTGCCGGCGGGCAGGTAGATCGCCTCGCCCGGCGCCAGCGACAGCCGGTTGAGCAGCAGTGAACACAGCACCCCGGCGTCGCCGGGGTAGCGTTCCCCCAGTTCGAGCACGGTCTTGGCTTCCCGCTCGAATTCCGTTGCCCCCGAACGCACATAGTCGATGGCCCCGTCGATGACGGTAGGCACCAGCACGTCGAGGTCGGGCTGCGGGAACGTGATCCAGGTGGTGAACAGTGCGCGCAGCCCGTCGCCGTCGGACTGTCCGTCCAGGAGCCCGATGAACGGGTCGAGTTCGGCGACGCCCAGCGCACGCATCAGCTCGACGGTGCGCGCGACGGGGCGAAATCCGGCGAGCGCTTCGAACTGGTCGAGGGCGACGAGGATTTCGGGTTTGTGGCTGCGGTCACGGTAGTTGCGCTGCGGCGCGCTGATCGGGATGCCCATGCGTTCTTCGCGGGTGAAGCCCTCGAGTGCCTGCTCGCTGCTCGGATGGGCCTGCAGCGACAGCGGCTCGTCGGCGGCCAGCACCTTCACCAGGAACGGCAGTGTGTCACCGAAGCGGCCGCGCACCAGCGGCCCGAGTTCGCTTTCCGGATCGGCGCGCAGCGCGTCGAGCAGTGAGCGCTCGGTGCAGTCGTCCTGCAGCCACGCCGGGTCACCCGGGTGGGCACCGAACCACAGTTCGGCCTCCGGATGCGGTGTGGGACTGGGCGCCCCGGTGAAATCGGCAATCGCGGTTCGCGAACCCCATGCATAGGTCCGGACCGCTCCCCTCAGCAGATGCACTTACCTCAACCTCGAACCAGCCGCTGGTAGACCGCCGCCATTTCGAGGCGAACCGCCAGCAGCGCTAATTGTTGTTCGAGACGTCCCGGCGCGGTGGCCGGCACCTCTCGATCTCCCCCCGCCATCACGACGTCCGGGACGTCGTTGGCGTTGACGACCTTGATGTCGTCGAAACCCCTGAGCCGCGCAGAGATCTCGGGCCGCTGCGCGTCGGATGCCAGCACGAAGGTGCGGGTGCGCGCCGGTCGCGGTCCGTCGATCTGCTCGTCGTGGAAGATGGACAGCTCGTCGCTGTCGGAGGTGGGTCCGCGGCCCCATCCGGTGCCGATCGCGACCAGCACGTCGGCCAGGTCGACGGCGGCGACGGTGCGGTGGGCGACGCGTAGCATCACCGTCGCGGCGTGCCGGGCCAGCGCGAGGGTGGCCGCGCAGTCGCCGGCGAAGACGACGTCGTAACCCGCCATCTGTTCGGCGAGCACTTTGGCCGGATTGGTGAACAGGTCGCGTGCGGCGCTGTTGTGCAGCGCTTCGTCGTCGAGTTGGTCGGCCAGCGTGGCCAGGTCGGCCTGCGCGCCGGGCGTGATCACCTGCACGACCGCCAGGCCGGCGGCCAGGTAGCGGGTCAAGGTGAAGTCGTCGGGCATCGGCACCCGCGGGGGCAGCGCGACCGAGCGGCCGGAGGTGGCGTCGCGCAGCGGGCCCTCATACGGCGCGATGACGACGACGCGCGCGCCGCGGCGCACGCCGGTGGCCGCGGCGGAGACCAGCGCGGGTTCCCCCGGGTCGTCGCCGGCGAGGATCAGGACGTCGAGGGCGCCGATCCACATGGGCGGTTCGGAGACGACGACGAACGGGGCGCCGACCGATCCGCCGAGGATCGCGGCCAGAATGGTGCCGGCGGTGTGGGCGTTGCCGCGCCCGGCCATCCACACGATGGTGCGCGGCGGGGAGTCGGAGGCCACCGCGTCGAGGTCGCCTTCGTCGAGGGCCGCGGCGGTGGCCCGCACCTGCGCGCCGGCCATGGAGGCGGCGCGCAGCAACCCCATCCGGTCAGCTTCGAGCAGGCCCTCGGCGTCGTCGAGGTCCACCACGGCGGCCGAGGCCGGCGTGCTCACGTCAATTCCTTGGTGCCGGCGCGGATGTAGCCGCCGATCTCGTCGACGAGGTCGTTGACACCGTCGGCGGTCAACGCTTCGACGTTGAGCCGCAACAGCGGTTCGGTGTTGGACATGCGCAGGTTGAACCAGCTGCCGTCGCCGAGGTCGACGGTGACCCCGTCGAGGTGGTCGATGCCGTGCACGCGCGGCCCGAAGGACTTGAGCACCGATTCGACGACGGCGGGCGCGTCGGTGACGGTGAAGTTGATCTCGCCGGAGGATTCGTAGCGTTGGTAGTCGGCCATCAGGTCCGACAGCGGCCGGTCCTGTTCGCCGAGCGCGGCGAGCACGTGCAGCGCGGCCAGCATGCCGGAGTCGGCGCCCCAGAAGTCGCGGAAGTAGTAGTGCGCGGAGTGCTCGCCGCCGAAGATGGCGCCGGTCTCGGCCATCAGTGCCTTGATGTAGGAGTGGCCGACCCGCGAGCGCACCGGCGTACCGCCCCGTTCGGTGACCAGTTCGGGCACTGCGCGGGAGGTGATGAGGTTGTGGATGACCGTCGCGCCGATCTCGCGGCTCAGTTCGCGAGCGGCGACCAGCGCGGTGACCGCCGACGGCGACACCGCCTGGCCCTTTTCGTCGACGACGAAGCAGCGGTCGGCGTCACCGTCGAACGCCAGGCCGAGATCGGCGCCGGTCTGCACGACGAATTCCTGCAGATCCACGAGGTTGGCCGGTTCCAGCGGGTTGGCCTCGTGGTTGGGGAAGGTGCCGTCGAGCTCGAAGTAGAGCGGGAAGACCGTCATCGACGGGATGGGTCCGAGCACCGCCGGGGTGGTGTGGCCGGCCATCCCGTTGCCGGCGTCGACGGCGACGTTGAGCGGGCGCAGGCTGCCGACGTCGACGAGCGAGCGCAGGAACTGCCCGTAGTCGACGAGGACGTCGCGGTCGGACAGGGTTCCGCGGGTGCCGTCGTAGCCGGGGACGCCCTCGATGACCTCGTCGCTGATCGTGGTCAGGCCGGTGTCCTTGCCGACGGGTTTGGCGCCGGCGCGGCACAGCTTGATCCCGTTGTAGGCGGCCGGGTTGTGGCTGGCGGTGAACATCGCGCCGGGGCAGTTCAGCAAGCCGGAGGCGAAATAGAGCTGGTCGGTGGAGGCGAGTCCGATGCGCACGACGTCGAGGCCCTGGTCCATGACGCCTTCGGCGAACGCGGCGGCGAGCACCGGGGAACTGGCGCGCATGTCGTAGCCGAGCACGACCTGCGTGGAGTTCTCACCGTCGCGCATCAACCGCGCGAAGGAGGCCCCGACCTCGCGGACGAATGCGTCGTCGAGTTCCTCCCCCACGAGCCCACGCACGTCGTAGGCCTTGATCACGCGCTGCACCGCCGCGGCGGACCGGGACATAGGGCTCCTTGGACGACAGGACTGGTGGTTCCAGCCTAGCCGTCGCCGCGCATCAATATGGCTGCCCCGGGATTGCGAAATCGCATTCCATCAGCGACGTCCCTGATGGGGACCGATTTCGGCGATGGGGTCAGTCGGTGGGGTCGGGCAGAACGCGCAGATGGCCGCGACGACGGCCGTTGGTCTCGGGTTTGCGGGTCGGGGGTGCCATCAACGCGCCGCTCTGGGTGCCGCTGACGGGGTCGGTGAATCCGGTGAAGCCGTGTACCGGACCCCCGCCCGCCCCTCTGCCTTCGCGGCCTTCGCGTACGGCGTCGGCCAGGGCGACCAGGTCGTCGTCATCGGGGTGCGACGGCAGTGGGCCGGCGTGGCGGACCAGCTCCCAGCCGCGCGGCGCGGTGATCCGGCCGGCGTGCATGACGCACAGGTCCCAGGAGTGCGGCTCGGACACGGTCGCCAGCGGCCCTACTACGGCCGTCGAGTCGGAATACACGAACGTCAGCGTCGCGACCGCGTAGTGAGGGCACCCGGGCCGGCAGCAGCGACGGGGAACATTCACGGACGTGAGGTTATCGTGCAGCGTCGTCGGCATCGCGGCGGACACGCGCAGCCGCGGGTGCGCCGACTCTCAACCGTTACGATCTTCTGCGTGACGCGGCGCAACCACCGGGGGTCGCGGCGGGGCCGCGAGATGCGTGGACCTCTGCTTCCGCCGAGCGTTCCGGGTTGGCGCAGCCGTGCCGAACGGTTCGACATGGCGGTGCTGGAGGCGTACGAGCCGATCGAGCGGCGGTGGCAGGACCGGGTGGCGACGCTCGACGTGGCCGTCGACGAGATTCCCCGGCTGTCACCGAAGGATCCGGACAGTGTGCAGTGGCCACCAGAGGTGATCGCTGACGGTCCGATTGCGCTGGCCCGGCTGATACCGGCCGGGGTCGATGTCCGCGGAAATGCCACGCGGGCGCGAATTGTGCTGTTCCGCAAGCCGATCGAGCGACGGGCCAAGGACACCTTGGAGCTGACCGAGCTGCTGCACGAACTGCTGGTGGCTCAGGTGGCCACCTATCTGGGGGTCGAACCGTCGGTGATCGATCCGAGCATCGACGACGACTGAAGAGGGACCAGGGCGCTCCGTGAGAGCGCGTGCGCGGCTAGATGATGCCGCGCTTGAGGCGACGACGCTCCCGCTCGGAGAGTCCGCCCCAGATGCCGAAGCGCTCATCGTGAGCCAGCGCGTACTCGAGGCACTCGTCGCGCACCTCGCAGCCCTGGCAGATCCGCTTGGCTTCGCGGGTCGAGCCGCCCTTCTCGGGGAAGAACGCCTCGGGGTCGGTTTGCGCGCACAGTGCGCGTTCCTGCCATTGATCTTCGATCGACTCGGTGTCGTTGTCGAAGAAGTCGTCGGTGCTGCTGCTGGGCACCAGACTCAGCTGCGGACGACCGTTGATCTCTGCCGGCATCGGTCCGGTCTGGATGTGCGAAGCACTCCCCACCGATCCGAGGAGCCTGTTGTCGAACCGGACCGAATCGCCGAAATCGGCCTGCTCAAATGCCATGTTCCCCTCCTCCAGGTCTCGTAGATCCGTTTAAAAAAGCCCCACTATAAAAGGTGCGGCCATCTCAATTCGAACAAGTGATCGAATCTCGGTCTGCGACACCGGAACCGGCCGGCCAACCGCGAAATGACACTGCTGTGATTACACACGGGTAGGCAGCGTGGGTCAAGCGCTAGAACAGGAATTCATATCATTCCGTGACATCAATTCGGCGCGTCGCGCGTTGGCGTGTCTGTCACGTTCGGGTCACTGGCCCCATCCGCAAGCCACCCGGCGAAACTCTTCGGCGCCCAGCGCCTACTCTCGTTCGGTGTGAAAGTCACTGTACTGGTGGGCGGCGTGGGAGGCGCGCGCTTCCTGCTCGGGGTACAGCATCTGCTCGGCCTCGGCCAGTTCGGCGGCGGTGACGAGTCGCCGCATGAGCTGACCGCGGTGGTCAACATCGGTGACGACGCGTGGATGTTCGGGGTGCGCATCTGCCCCGACCTCGACACCTGCATGTACACCCTCGGTGGCGGCATCGACCCGGAACGGGGTTGGGGGCACCGCGACGAAACCTGGCATGCCAAGGAGGAACTCGCCGCCTACGGCGTGCAGCCGGATTGGTTCGGGCTCGGCGACCGTGATCTGGCGACGCATCTGGTGCGCACCCAGATGCTGCGTGCCGGCTATCCCTTGTCGGCGGTCACCGAGGCGTTGTGCACCCGGTGGCAGCCTGGAGCGAGGTTGTTGCCCGTCAGCGACGACCGTGCCGAAACTCACGTCGTGATCACCGATCCGGCCGACGGGGAGAAGAAGGCCATCCACTTCCAGGAGTGGTGGGTGCGCTACCGCGCTCAAGTGCCCACGGACAGTTTCGCGTTCATCGGCGCCGACAAGGCCACCGCGGCCCCGGGTGTGACCGAGGCCATCGAGGGTGCCGACATCGTGTTGATCGCGCCGTCGAACCCGGTGGTGAGCATCGGCCCCATCCTCGGCGTCGGCGGGGTGCGGGCCGCGCTGCGGACGACGCCCGCGCCGGTGATCGGCTACTCCCCCATCGTCGCGGGAAAGCCGTTGCGGGGCATGGCTGATACCTGCCTGAACCTGATCGGTGTGGGCACCACCTCCGAGGCGGTCGGCGCGCATTACGGCGCACGGTCGTCGACCGGGATCCTGGATGGCTGGCTGATCCACGAGGGTGATCACGCCACGGTGCCCGGTGTCGACGTGCGTGCGGTGCCGCTGTTGATGACCGAACCGGCGGTGACGGCCGAGATGGTGCGCGCCGGCATGGAGCTGGCCGGGGTGACGCCGTGACCGACCACGGCACGTCGGCGCGGGTGGAACTGCTTCCCGTGGCCGGCCTGCCGGAGTTTCGGCCCGGCGACGACCTCGCCGCGGCTCTCGCACAGGCGGCGCCGTGGCTGCACGACGACGATGTGGTCGTGGTCACCAGCAAGGTGCTCTCCAAATGTGAGGGCCGGATGGTCGACGCACCGACCGATCCGGAGCTGCGGGACACGTTGCGGCGCAGGCTGATCGACGCCGAGTCGGTGCGGGTGCTGGCCCGCAAGGGGCGCACGCTGATCACCGAGAACGCGCTGGGTCTGGTGCAGGCCGCGGCCGGGGTGGACGGCTCGAATGTCGACTCCGCCGAACTGGCGCTGCTGCCCGTCGATCCCGACGGCAGTGCGCGACGGCTGGTGCAGGAGTTGCGTGAGCGACTCGGGGTGCGCGTGGGTGTGGTGATCACCGACACCATGGGCCGCGCCTGGCGCACCGGTCAGACCGACGTCGCGATCGGCGCGGCCGGGTTGACGGTGTTGCACGGCTACGCGGGCGAACACGATCGGCACGGCAACGAACTGATCGTCACCGAGATCGCCGTCGCCGACGAGATCGCCG
>CAXEZH010000216.1:0-20695 GCA_964000695.1 uncultured Mycolicibacterium sp.
AGGATCCGGTCGCCGGCTCGCAGCAAGGCACTCGGCAGGTCGTGGCCGACCGCCCGCTGCGCTACCCGAGCGGCTGAGATCGCCGCGTCGAGATTCACATCGACGTGAACACCGCTGTCGCGCAACAGGTACACCAGGTCTTCGGTGGCGATGTTGCCGCTGGCCCCCGGGGCGAACGGGCATCCGCCGAGGCCGCCGACGGAGGCGTCGAGCCGTGTGACTCCGGCGCTGACGGCCGCGTACGCGCTGGCCAGCCCGGTGCCGCGGGTGTTGTGGAAGTGTGCACCCAGCGGGACATCGGCGATGCGCGGGCGCAGCCGATCGATCAGGTCGGCGACCCGGCGGGGGGTGGCTGTGCCGATGGTGTCGGCGATCGCGAGGCGGTCGGCGCCGGCGTCGACCGCCGCAGAGACGACGTCGAGCACCCGCTGAGGGGATGTCGGACCGTCGAAGGGACAGTCCCAGGCCGTGGCGATGATGACCTCGACGGCGACGTCGCTGTCGTGGGCGATCGCGACGATCTCAGGGATCTGCGCGGTCGCCTCCGCCGATGAGCGGCCGACGTTGGCGCGGCTGTGTCCGTCGGCCGCGGAGACGACGTACTCGATGGAGCGCAACCCGGCCGCGATCGCCCGCTTGGCCCCGTTGGGACTGGCCACCAGAGCAGAGAATTCGATGCCGGCGAACTGCGGCAGCTCAGCGGCGAGCTCGGCGGCATCCGCCAGCGCGGGCACCTTCGACGGGGAGACGAACGCCGTCGCCTCCATCTCCCGCACGCCGGTGGCCGCCACCGCGGCGAGCAGTTCCAGCTTGGCGGACAGCGGGATCGGCCGTTCGATCTGCAGGCCGTCCCGCAGGGAGACATCGCGGATGTCGACGTGGGCAGGTAACTCTGCGTGACTCACAGCACGCCCTCCGATCGCAGCTGGTGCAACGCGGCCTCGCTGTGGCCGAGCAGATCACCGAAGATCTCCTCGTTGTGCTGGCCGGGATGAGCCGATCCGGCTCGGCGGATCGTACCGGGCGTCTCGGTCAGCACCGGTATGACGCCGGGCCCCTTGACGTTTCGACCGATGCGTTCGTCCCAATGGTCGGCGATCATCCCGCGGGCCAGCAGTTGCGGATCTTCGACCACCTCAGCGACGGTGTTGATCGGTCCGGCGATCACGCCGGCCTCGGACAGCGTGGCGATGATGTCGCGAGGTTGTCGGCTGCCGGCCCAGGCGCCGATGATCTTGTCCAGTTCGTCCTGGTTGCGCCCGCGCGCGACATGATCGGCGAACCGCTCGTCGGTGGCGAGCTCGGGTTGTCCCATCGCCTGGCACAGGCGGCGGAAGACGGTGTCCTGGTTGGCGGCGATCACCACCCAGCTGCCGTCCGCGGTGGGGTAGATGTTCGACGGCGCGATACCTTCCAGCCGCGTGCCGGACGGTCCCCGCACGACGCCGCCGACGTCGTAGTCGGGGATGGTCGATTCCTGCACAGCCAGACATGCTTCGGTCAGCGCCGCGTCGACCACCTGCCCGTCACCGGTCACCGTGCGCCGGTACAACGCCGCCAAAGCGCCCTGCGTGGCGAACATTCCGGCGAGGCTGTCACCGAGGGACAGTGCCAGCCGTGGCGGCGGCCCGCCGGGGAAGCCGTTCATGTGGCGCAAGCCGCTGGCCGCTTCGGCGACCGAGGCGTAGCCGGCCTTGTGCGCGTCGGGTCCGGTCTGGCCGTATCCGGACACCCGGACCAGGATGATGCCGCGGTTGCGTTCGCGCAGCACGTCGTAGCCCAGGCCCCATTTCTCCAGCGTGCCCGGCCGGAAGTTCTCCACGATGATGTCGGATTTCTCGACCAGTTCGAGGAACAGGTCCCGGCCGCGGGGCACCCGCAGGTCGAGCGTGACCGCCTTCTTGTTGCGCGCGTGCACGGTCCAGAAGAAATGATGCCCGTCCAGTTCGGCCTGACCCCAGGTGCGCAACGGATCCGGCGCCCCTGGCGGCTCGATCTTGATGACCTCGGCGCCCATGTCGCCGAGCAGGCGGCCGGCGAACGGTCCGGAGATCAGGGTGCCGACCTCGAGGACCCGGATCCCGTCGAGCGGGCCTGCCGGCGATGACACCGTGCTCACTGCGGCCTCGCGAACTGATGCCGCACAAGCCAGTCGGTGACGATCCCGACCGCCTCGCGCAGTTTGTCACGCTGGTCGGCGCCGGCGTAATAGTGGTTGGCGCCGGGGATCTCGAACATCTCCTTGTCGGCGTGGCCGATCGCCTCGAAGATCCGGCGGGTATGGCTGGGTGTGCAGGCATCGTCGGCGAGGTTGCCGATCACCAGCGCCGGAACCGAGATGTCGGGGCCGCACTTGACGGCGTCGCCGTGGGCGTCGTCGTAGCTCCACTGCGAGAGCCAACTACGCAGCGTGCAGAATCTGGCGAGGCCGACCGGACTCATGTTCACCACTCGAGGATCGCCCAGATAGCAGGTCCCCGGTGTGCGTTCGTTGGGATCTACCAGCGGATCCAGCCAGCGCGGATCGGCCATCGTGCCGTGCACGACGAACGCGAACTCGTCCT
This sequence comes from uncultured Mycolicibacterium sp., assembly GCA_964000695.1. Classification (GTDB taxonomy): domain Bacteria; phylum Actinomycetota; class Actinomycetes; order Mycobacteriales; family Mycobacteriaceae; genus Mycobacterium. The sequence goes on from CAXEZH010000216.1 coordinate 2,565, forward strand.
GCGGGCGACCGGCCGCTCGCAGCTCGGCCAGTTTGTCCTTCACCCACCCGGTGATCCGCCGGTTGCGTGCGATCTGGGCGGAGCGGTAGCGCTCCAGGAACTCCGCCGTGTAGGGCGGCTGGTTGGGGTTGGCCGGGTCGTACAGGTCCAGCTCCGGGTCGCGTCTGGTGGGATCGGACTCGTCGAGGATAGACGCATCCAACCACTCGGTCATGGTTCCGTGTCTGCTGATGTGCGCGGCGAGCAGCATGATCCCGTCGGCGGGGATCAGACCGAGTTGAGTCAGGTCGGGGCCGTCGCCCGACGGGCTGGCCGTCACGGTGGGCCGCTGCGCCTGCTGCTGGTAGAACGCGGACAGCGAGCCGCCGCCGCTCCACCCCGCCAGAACGACCTTGGTGTAGCCCAGGCGTTCCTTGGCGTCTCTGATGCATTCGCCCAGGTCTTCGACCACCTTCTCCATCAGCAACGCGGAGTCGGTGCCCCGGAACCGGCTGTTGCAGTAGATGACGTGGTGCCCGGCGCGGGCGAGCGCGTTGATCATGGGCAGGTAGGCACCGCCTCCGATCGGGTGCATGAACACCAGCACGGTGTCCGACACGCGGTTCCGGGGCTTGAGCAGATAGCTCTCCAGCACCACCAGCTCGGCGATGCCGCCGTAGACGTCGCGTACCGCTGAGTTGTTTTGATAGGCAACCAGATACGGGATCCGGTCGTAATCGTGTTTGGCCGGAGCGGCACGCTCGGTGGTGGTGTTCATGCGTGCTGCCCCAGGTCGTTGGCCAGGATCTCCGCCGACGGGATCAGGCGGCGACGGGTGTCGATGGCGATCACCTGCCAATCCACGGAGTTGAACTCGTCGAACTTGCGGCGGGCCCGTTCCCGCGCCTTCTCCGGGGCGCCGTGGTGGACGCCCTGCGGGGCGTGGGAGACCAGTCCCGGTGGCATCGGGATGCCGTAGAGCGAGCCGCCGTGGAAGAACGCGATCTCGTCGAAATCCACGTTGCGGTGATACCACGGTGTGCGCTCGGTGCCGGGCACACCTTCGGCGGGTTTGGGCAGAAAGTTCATCACGTACACCCCGGTGGCCTGCATGAACAGATGCACCGTCGGCGGCAGGTGCACGCTGTCGGAGGTCACGACGTTGTAGTCGTCGATGTTGAACGTGAACGCGAAGTTGTCGCCCCGCCATCCTTCGACGTCGAGGGGATGGTGCTGGTAGTACAGCGTCGTCGTGTCCACGCCGTCGACGGGGGAGTGCCGCAGGCGGACTTCGTACTCGCCGTCGACGTGCGGTCCGTCCCCGTCCTCGCAGGGTCGCGGCTCGGGTAGGACCGCCTGAGACGGGTCGAACGGGAAGTGGCGTCCGAGGTGTCCGGGGGGCGGCACCCGGAACTCGTCAGTCGCCTGGATCATCAGCCACGTCGAGGGTTCGGCGGGAACGTGACGCCAGGTGCACGCCTTGGGCAGGTAGATCCAGTCGCCCTCGCGGTAGTCCAACGGGCCGAACTCCGTCTCGAGGCGACCGGTGCCCTCGTGGACGAAGGTCAGCAGGTCGCCGTCGATGTGACGGACGAAGAACGGCATGGCTTCGGAGCGCCGCGACAGCAGCACCTGACAGTCGGCGTTGGAGAACATCAGCAGGGGGGCGCCGTGCGCGTCGGTGGAGTCGGAGGGCTTCAGTTCACTGGACAGCACGTCGAGTGGTCGCAGCGGCCCGACGGTGCGGTACGCGGTCGGATCGTGGCGGCGGTACAGATTGGCGGTGCGTCCGGTGAAGCCGCCGCGGCCGAGTTCGTCGTCCTTGAGACCGTCGAGGTCGGCGTGCAGGCGCCGGGGTGTCTTCCCCTTGCGCAGGTGAACGAACGATTCCATGACCCTCCTCGGCGAAAGTAAAATTGAAATTACTTTTATTTCTGCTACGGGTCAACGGGTGTGCGGCACCGTCAGTCCACGAGGTCGACGCGGACGGTGAGGTGGTTGGTGCCGAAGGTGCGCACCCCGATGCTGTTGAACTGCGGCAACTCACGCAGGCGCGCTTCGGTGTCGTCGTCGGGCAGCAAGTGTGCCGTGCCGCGGTGCCAGCGCCCGTTGATCCGCACCCGCACCCTGGGGTCGGCCATGATGTTGCGGACGTAATGCGATTTCTCGCCGAATTCGGAGACGAACCAGAAGGAATCGTCGACGCGCCGTCCGCCGATCGGAGTCCTGCTCGGCTCACCGGATTTGCGCCCCGTCGTCTCGAGCAGTGTCTGGAACGGCATTCGCCTCATCACCCGATTGGCGACGTTCTTCTGGAAGAACCGGGTGATGCGGTCCCGGGCGGTATCGGCCACGGTAGGCCTCCTTCCTGGTCGGGTCGGCTGGCGTTCAGACCATGGCGGTACGTGCAATCGGCACACCCAGCGCCAACGCCCCGGCAAGCTCTCGGCTGGTGTCGTAGTCGAAAACCACGTGCCCGGCGATCACGTCGACGTCGCGTTTGATGCGCTGCAACGGATTGTCCAGGAAATGAGCGCTCGCCCCGGACGCTCCGAGAAGATCGGCGATCACGGACCGTGATTCGTGCACCACGTGGGCCGCCGCGAGCCTGGCCTCGCCACGCACCGCACGTGCGACCGGCTCGCCCGCGTCGACGAGCTCGTCGATACGCGCGACGGTGTCGGTGACGAGCGCGCGCAACGCGCGCAGCTTCACCTGCGCCAGCCCGAGGTGGGCGGCGGCGATCGGCTTGTCTTTCTGCATGACGCCCTCATAAGCCAGGAACCGTTCGGCGAGGCGTTCGGCATAGATCTCGGCGGCGCGCTCGGCGCTGCCCAGTGCGGGCATCGCGGCCAGCAGGGCCAGCGCCGGCACCATGGGCCAGCGGTAGGTCGGGCAGTCGTGTACCGCGGCCCCGGGGGCCGCGCCGGAATAGATGTCGGCCACCGAGACGATGCGGTGCTCGGGGACGAAGGCGTCGTCGATCACGACGTCGTTGGAGCCCGTCGCGCGCATGCCGTCGGTATGCCAGACATCCATGATCTGCGCGTCGGCCATCGGCAGGAGCGCCAGGACGGGGCGGACGCCGTCGGCGTGCTCGCGCAGCACGCCCACCATGATCCAGTTGCCGTCCATCACACCCGTCGCCCACGACCACCGCCCCGTCAACCGGATGCCGCCCTCGCACGCGGCACCGCGACCGGTCGGGGCCAGCGGGGCGGGTGCGAAGAACGGCCGGGTCGCGAAGGCCTCCGCCTGCGCCTGCTCGCTGAACAGGGCCAGCATCCAGTTGTGCAGGCCATAGAACCCGATCGTCCATGCGCTCGAGGCGCACCCGTGTGCCATCTGGCGGACAGGTTCCAGGATCTCCCGAAACGGCGCCTGGGCGCCCCCGTAGCGCGCGGGAGCCAAGAGCTCGACGAAGGCGGTGACAGCGGGGTCGGACACCGTGTCGGGCGGTAGTCGCCGAAGCCGCTCGCCCTCAGCGGCCCGTTCGGCCAGGCGGGTGACGAAATCCGGGGTGATGGGAGCGCACGTGAGCGACGCGAACATGCGCAAAACGTACCATACTGTTTGGTATGGAGAGCTTCATGGCGTGAGCATCAGGTCCAGAAAACGCTGCCGTTGGTCGGCGAGCCGTTCGTCGGGCGGCGCATCGAAGATATGCAGAAACCCGATCCCGGCCGCGAACGTCGCGTTGGCCCGCAGGTCAGCGTCCGCGGCGGAGAAGCCGGCGTCGGCAAAGGCTTGCCGCACCGCTGCCAGTACCCGCTGGTCAGCGGCATGGACGCTGTCGGCGGCCGCCCGGTCGGTCCGGGCCCATTCGCGCATGGCCCGTTCGAGGTTCCACTGCCGCAGCCCGGTCAGCGAGGCCATCATCCTGCTCAACCGCTCGCGGGGGGCCAGATTGGCCAGCGCGCCGAAATCGCTGCGATCCCGATCGCGAAGCTCGGCCCACGCGCGCACGACCGCGGTGCGATAACCGGCCATGTCTTTGAAATGCCAATAAAAGCTGCCCTTCGTGACGCCCAATCGGGCGCACAACCGATCGATCTTGAGCGCCTCGAGACCGTCCTCGGCCAGAATGGAGAAGCCCGCCTGAATCCAGTCGTCGACGGACAATCTGCCGGAGCTAGGGGAGCTGCTCGCCATCAGCGGAGCCTACTGAACTCGCGAGGGCCGAACTGTGGTCACCGTTTCGTCAGCCCGCCGCGTGGCAGCCTTTCGACCGGTCCATTTGCCCGGTCGTCAAATTAGCTTCATGCATCGGAATTGCAGCGTTGGGCGTGGCCGGGCTTTATCCCGCCCAATTCTCATGTTTTACTGCAATCGCGACAACTGAAGATTCTCGACCCCTCCGCACGCTATTCGGCAGATTCGGAGTGGTCAGACGGCGCGGTGAACCCATTGCTGTACCGTCGGCGACCAGGTCGGGATCCCAGGACAACCCGCTCCAGGCGGTACCGGAAGATGGATGGATTGACGGTATGAGACTTCTTGACAGGATTGCTGGGCGCTGGGCGCGCCGGCTCGGTGTGGCGGCCATGGCCGCGGCCCTGCTGCCCGGCTTGGTCGGCGTGGTCGGCGGTTCAGCCACCGCCGGGGCGTTCTCCCGGCCGGGACTGCCGGTGGAGTACCTGATGGTGCCGTCGCCCTCGATGGGGCGCGACATCAAGGTGCAGTTCCAGAGCGGCGGCCCGAACTCGCCCGCGCTCTACCTGCTCGACGGCCTCCGCGCGCAGGACGACTTCAACGGTTGGGACATCAACACCCAGGCGTTCGAGTGGTACCTCGACTCCGGAATCTCGGTCGTGATGCCGGTGGGCGGGCAGTCCAGCTTCTACTCGAACTGGTACAAGCCGGCCTGCGGCAACAACGGCTGCCTGACCTACAACTGGGAGACGTTCCTGACCCAGGAGCTGCCTGGTTGGCTGCAGGCCAACCGTGAGGTGAAGCCCACCGGCAGCGCGGCGGTCGGTCTGTCGATGGCCGGTGGCTCGGCTCTCGTGCTCGCCGCTCATCACCCGGCTCAGTTCACGTACGCCGGCTCGATGTCGGGTTTCCTGAACCCGTCCGAGGGCTGGTGGCCCTTCCTGATCAACATCTCGATGGGTGACGCCGGCGGCTACAAGGCCGACGACATGTGGGGTCCTGCCGAGACAGACCCGGCCTGGCAGTACAACGACCCGATGGTGCAGATCCCGCGGCTGGTCGCCAACAACTCCCGGATCTGGGTGTACTGCGGCAACGGCCAGCCCAACGAGCTCGGCGGCGGCGACCTGCCTGCCACGTTCCTCGAGGGACTGACGATCCGCACGAACGAGACCTTCCGCGACAACTACATCGCGGCAGGCGGCAACAACGGCGTGTTCAACTTCCCGAACAGTGGCACCCACAACTGGGCGTACTGGGGAGCGGAGCTGCAGGCCATGAAGCCGGACCTGCAGGCTCATCTGCTCTGATCCCAGCGACGAACAGAAGCCCCCGGCCCCACCGCCGGGGGCTTCTTTCGTGCGGGGCTACTGTGGCCGTCATGGCGGAATTCAATGCGATGGTGGCCCATGAGGATGCCGAGGGCGGCATTGTGCTGCGCGCGGAGGTGCTCGACGAATCCTTCCTGCCCGACGGTGACGTCGAGATCGCGGTGGAGTACTCGTCGGTCAACTACAAGGACGCCCTGGCCGTCACGCCCAAGGGCGGAGTGGCACGGTCGTATCCGCTGATCCCCGGCATCGACCTGGCGGGAACCGTGAGCGCGAGTTCCTCCCCGGACTTCGCGGTGGGGGACCGGATCGTCGCTCACGGCTACGACATCGGCACCGCCCGGCACGGCGGCTACGCCGAGAAGGCCCGGCTGCCCGCCGATCACGTGGTGCGCCTCGATGCGCTGACCACCGCGGAGGCCGCCGCCATCGGTACCGCCGGATTCACTGCTGCGATGAGCGTCAACGCGCTGCGCACCGGGGGTGTCTCACCGACTGACGGTCCGGTGCTGGTCACCGGCGCCACCGGTGGGGTGGGCAGCGTGAGCGTGGACCTGTTGGCCGGGCTCGGCTACGAGGTGGTGGCCTCGACCGGCAAGACCGGCGCCCACGACTGGCTGATGGAACTGGGCGCCACTGAGGTGATCGGGAGGCTGCCCGAGGAGGGGGAGAAGGTCCGCCCGCTGGGCAAGTCCCGATGGGCCGGGGTGGTGGACAGCGTCGGCGGTGACACCCTGGCTCACGCGCTGAGCACGCTCAATTACGGCGGCGTAGCGGCGATCTCGGGCCTGGCGCGCTCGGCAGACCTGCCGACGACGGTCATGCCGTTCATCCTGCGCGGAGTGACGCTCGCCGGCATCGACTCGGTGCAGCTGCCGATGGCCGCGCGCAGGCAGATGTGGGGCCAGCTCGAGGGTGAGCTCAAGCCCCGCCATCTCGACCGGCTCACCACGGACATCTCGATCCGTGATCTGCCCGAGGTGCTCTCGACCTTCATCGGGGGCAGTGTCACCGGCCGTACCCGTGTCATCGTCAAGGGCGAATTGGGCTAGCGCGCAGGCTACTTCAGTTGCGCCGAGGTCAGGTTGAGCAGCCGGCGAGCGACCACCAGCTGCTGAATCTGCTGGGTGCCTTCGAAGATGTCGAGGATCTTCGAATCGCGGGCCCACTTCTCGAGCAGCGCCTGCTCGGAATAGCCTGTGGTGCCGGCCATCTCGACCGCCTTCAGGGTGATGTCACTGCCCACGCGCGCGGCCTTGGCCTTGCCCATGGAGGCTTCCTTCGAGTTCGGGATCTTGTTGTCGGCCTGCCACGCCGAACGCACCGTCAACAGGTAGCCGGCCTCCCAGTCGGCTTCCATCCGCAGGAACTCCGCCGCCGGTGCGCTCTGGGCATGGGCCGGCTTGTCGTAGGAGATTTCGATGCCGGCATCGGTGAGGATCTTGCGGAGCTCCTCCAGCGCGGCACGCGCTACGCCGACGGCCATCGCGGCGACGATCGGGCGGGTGTTGTCGAAGGTCTCCATGACGCCGGCGAAGCCCTTCTCGACATTGATGTCGGGGCTGCCCAGCAGGTTGTCCTTCGGGATGCGCACATTGTCGAACCGGATGGCCGCGGTGTCGGAAGCCTTGATGCCGAGCTTGTTCTCGAGTCGCTCAACGGTGACGCCGGGGTAGTCGCGGGGCACGATGAACGACTTGATCGCGGCCCGGCCCTTGGTCTTGTCCAGCGTCGCCCACACCACGATGTGGCTGGCCCGAGAACCTGCGGTGACATAGATCTTCTCACCGTTGATGACGTAGTCATCGCCGTCGAGGACAGCGGTGGTGCTCACCGCGGCCGAGTCCGAGCCGAAGCCCGGCTCGGTGATCGCCATCGCCGCCCACACGTCCTTGCCGAGCTTCTCCAGCTGTTCGGGGGTCGCCACCGATGAGATCGCCGCGTTGCCGAGCCCCTGGCGGGGCACCGACAGCAGCAACGCCACGTCCCCCCAACTCACTTCGAGCGCATTGAGCAACGCCGACATGTTGGCCCCGTTGATGTTCCCCTTCGGTCCGTCTGCATCGCGGAACGCATCGGTGCCGGCGAACGAGATGGTCTTGGCCTCGGAGATGCCTTCGAACAGGTCCGCCAGCGTGTCGAGCTCGACGGGGTAGGCGTGTTCTTTGAGGTCGTACTTGCGCGAGATCGGCCGCAGCATCTCCGCCGCGCCCTGGTGGCCTTTTTCGATGACCGCCTGCAGCTTTTTCGGCATCTCGAGATTGATTGCCATATCAGGTCTCCTTACGGACTGCCGGGGTGGAAGAACGCTGTCGTCGATGAACGCTGTTGTCGATGAACGCCGTCGTCACAGAACGAGGACGCCTTCGGCCACGCCGATGGCCCGCAGGTCGCGGTACCAGCGTTCGACCGGATGCTCCTTGGTGTAGCCGTGGCCACCGAGCAGCTGGACGCCGTCGAGGCCGATCTGCATGCCCTTGTCGGTACCGAGCTTCTTGGCCAGTGCCGCCTCGCGGGCGAAAGACAGACCCTGTTCGGCGCGGGCGGCGCCGCGCCACGTGATGAGGCGCAGCCCGTCGAGTTCGATCGCGATGTTGGCGCACATGAATGCGACCGACTGGCGGTGCGCGACCGGCTCGCCGAAGGCTTCCCGCTCCTTGACGTAGGGGACGACGTAGTCGAGCACGGCGTGCGAGGTGCCGACGGCCAGCGCCGCCCAGCCGAGCCGGGACAGCGCGATCGCCTCCGAGTAGATCCGCGCGGAGTCGTCGGCACTGGCGTCGTCCTCGCCCAGGCGCGCACTCAGCGGAACCACGACCTTCTCGAGCTTCACGCGTCCGAGCGCGGCCGCCCGGATACCCATGCTCGGGTCGGCCTGCACGGTGAGCCCGTCGGTGTCGGCCTCGACGATGAACAGCGTCGGCTTGCCGTTGAGTTGTGCGGCGACGATGAAGATCTCGGCGTCGGCGGCCGCGGGGACCAGCGACTTCTCCCCGTCGAGGCGGTAACCGCTGGGGGTGCGCACCGCGGTGGTCTTCGGCGCGGTCGGGTCGAACAGGGGATGAGGCTCGGCGATCGCAACACAGGCCTGCGGGACGTTCTCCCCGGCGAACTCCTGCAGATACGTGGCCTGCTGGTCGGCGCTGCCCCAGTGCGTCAGCGCGGATGCGACGCCGCCGGGCGCCAGGATCGGCAGTGCCAGACCCATGTCGCCGTAGGCGAGGGCTTCGGCGACGAGCGCGTTGGTGACCGTGCTGCGGTGTTCGGCGATCCCCTCGAAGTCCTCGGGGACGTTGATGGCCGTGATGCCGAGTTCGGCGGCTTTCGCGATGAGGTCGGGCGGGTACACGGCCGCTTCGTCGGCGTCGTGTGCGGCGGGTCGCAGGATCTCTTCGGCGAACTCGTTGACCGTCTCGACGATCATCTTCTGGTCGTCGTCGGGTGTCAGGTCGAAGTAGTCGGAACCGCTCGCGGGCCGAGGTGCGCCCAGCCGGGTCGGCGGCTTTGCGAGACCCTGAACGCGTTTGAACTGCCGCGTCGACGCTCCGGCTGCGGAGAACACGGTTCGCACTCCGTACCGAAGGCCGCGATTGAGTGGATCGCGCAGGTTGTACTTGTCCAGGAACTCCTGCCCCAGCAGCGGAGTGATCAGGGCCAATCCGATGTCGGTGGCGGAGCGCCTGTGCTTCTGCAGGCCCACGGCGCTCTCGGGGCCGGTCCGTTTGGACGGGAGGGTGTTCGTCATGGTCAGCTGCCCTCGTGTGGTGGTCCGCGCTGCGCGGTCTGCGCAACTGACTCCAGAGTAAGGTACGCGATCTGACCGTCCAGTAAGTTGAGTGCAGGTGTAATGCACTTCACAGCGATGTCCGGCTGTTCGGATAGGTCCGGGCGGGCGTTCCCGGCGGTCAGCGCGACCGTCACCGGGAACGCACCTTCGCGGCCGCCCGGCCTGGCGGTGTCAGCGTGTCAACGCCGCCAGCACCGCCTCGTGCAAGGCGCCGTTGGTGGCCACCGCGCTCCCGCCGTGCGGGCCCGGCCGCCCCGCCAGATCCGTGAACGCGCCCCCGGCCTCGCGGACCAGGACATCGAGCGGCGCGAGATCCCACAGCTTGACCTCCGGCTCCACCGCGACGTCCACCGCTCCCTCGGCGACCAGGCAGTACGACCAGAAATCCCCGTAGCCGCGGACTCGCCACACTGCGTCGGTGAGCTCGACGAACCGCGATCGGGCGTCCTCCCACCCGGTGGTCAGGTCCGAATAGGACACGCTGGCCGCGTCGAGAGAGGCGACCTCCGACACCGACAGCCGCCGCGTCGAGTCGCCGAACGACGCGAACGCCCCCTGGCCCTGTGCGGCCCACCAGCGCCGCCCAAGGGCGGGAGCGCTGATGACACCGACGGCCGGCACACCGTCGACGAGCAGCGCGATCAGCGTCGCCCACACCGGCACCCCGCGGACGAAGTTCTTCGTGCCATCGATCGGGTCGACGACCCACTGTCTGCCGTGGAACTCGCGTGTGCCGCCGAACTCCTCACCGAACACCGAGTCGTCCGGGCGGTGCTCGGCGAGCCGGGCGCGGAGCAGCTTCTCGGCGTCCAGGTCGGCGTCGGTCGCCGGCGTCATGTCCGGTTTGGTCTGCACGCGCAGGTCCACCGCGCCGAATCGCTGCATCGTCAACGCGTCGGCCTCGGCGGCCAGGTCGAGAGCGAGCGTCAGGTCATCGGGCGGGGAGCTCTCGGGGGTCGGGGAAGTCTCGGGGGTCGGGGACGTCATAGCAGTGGTCCTACCATGTCGGGTGTGGTGGAAATCGCGGTCATGCTGCTCATCATCGGTGCCATCGCGCTCCTGGCGGCCCCCTGGATCATGCGACGCCGCGGCGCGGGCAGCGACTGGGTTCCCGGCACGCTACTGGTCACCGGCGTCAGCCCGCGCCCTGACGGCGTCACCGGCGAGCAGTACGTCACCATCACCGGTGTCATCAACGGTCCCACGGTCGACGAGTACGTGGTCTACGCGCGACTGGCCGTCGACGTGAACGAGTGGCCGACCATGGGCGCATTGATGGACGTCATGTACTCGCCGAAGAATCCGGAGAAGTGGGGTTTCGGCCGGCCGCCCCAGCCACAGTCGCCGAACGACTCAGCCATGCCCGATCCGTAACAGCTCCGCCAGGCTCGTCAACTTGACCCGCGGGCGGCCCGTCGGTTCACCGGCGGAGCGCTCGTGGGCATCGATGAGCTGCCAGTGGTCGTCGGTGACCAGCTTGGGCTGGCGCTGCAGCAGCCACCGCTCGAGCTGTTCGGCGTGATCCTCGGGACGTTCGACCGGCTGGCCGGCCCGTAGATCGGCGACCAGGGTGTCGACGGTGTCCTGGGAGTCCTTCTTGTTGCTCCCGATCACGCCGGAGGGCCCGCGCTTGATCCATCCCACGACGTACTCGTTGCGGCTGCCCTGCACCCGCCCGTCCTCGTGCGGGATCGTGCCGGAGCGCTCGTCGAACGGCAGCCCCGGGGTGGGCAGGCCCCGGTATCCGACCGCGCGCACGACCAGCTGTGCGGGCACCTCCTCGCGCTCACCGGTGTCCTTCGCGGTCACCCGGCCGTCGGCGCCGCTGATCAGCTCGTTGCGGCCCAACACGATCGAGGCCACCCGCGGCTCGGGCCCGTCGCCCGCCTTGATCTCGATCGGTGAGGTCCGGAAACGGAACACGATGCGGCGCTTGGCTCCCCGCGGACCCCGCTCGGCGTAACCCCGCAGCACCTTGACGTTGTTGCGGACCGTCTTTCCGGCGGCGTCGAGATCCTCCTCGGTGATGTCGGCCAGGTCCGCCGGGTCGACCACGACGTCGACGTCGCCCAGCGCGTCCATCTGGTCGAGTTCGCGCAGCTCCATCGTGGTGAAGGGAGCCTGCAGCGGGCCGCGTCGGCCGACCACGAGGACCTCTTCGACACCCCGGTCGTGCAGCGAATCGAGCGCATGGTCGGCGATGTCGGTGGCCGCCAGCATGTCCGGGTCGCTGACCAGGATGCGGGCCACATCCAGGGCCACGTTGCCGTTGCCGACCACCACCGCGCGTCCACTGGACAGATCCGGGGTGATCTCACCGAAGTGCGGATGGGCGTTGTACCACCCGACGAAGTCGACGGCGGCCACGCTCCCCGGCAGATCTTCACCAGGAATGCCCAGCAGCCGGTCGGACTGGGCGCCGACCGCGTAGATCACGGCGTCGTACCGGTCGGCGAGTTCACTCGGCTGGACGTGCTCGCCCACCTTGACATTGCCGAAGAACCGGAAGCGCGGGTCGGCGCTCGTCTTGTCGAACTGCGCACTGATCGACTTGATCTTCGGATGGTCGGGGGCCACTCCGGAGCGAACCAGCCCCCACGGCGTGGGCAGCATCTCCAGCATGTCGACGCGCACATCACGCTCGGACTCGGGCGCCGAGCCGAACCTCAGCAGGGACGCCGCGGCGAAATAGCCCGAGGGTCCGGAGCCGACGATCGCCACATGATAGGGGCGCAGTGAGGGCATTGGGGCTGCCTTCCGTCGCTGCCCGACCGCGGCGCAAGGGGCTGTCGCGACGCTGCCGGACGTGGTTCAGCTCCGATGCTAGATCGCACCCCACGCTGTTGACGGCGGTCACGGAGAATCCGGCGCGTCTCCGGGCGGGCAGCGGGGGCGGCGCGGGCTGCATGAGTGAGTACGCTGAATTCCCGTGGATCCAGACCGCCAAGCCGACATCGCTGCCCTCGACTCCACGCTCACCACCGTGGAGCGTGTGCTCGACGTCGAGGGTCTTCGCGGTCGCATCGAGAAACTCGAACACGAAGCGTCCGACCCCAGCCTGTGGGACGACCAGGCCCGCGGGCAGAGCGTCACCAGCGAGCTGTCCCACGCGCAGAACGAGCTCCGCCGCGTCGAGGACCTGCGTCGACGTCTCGAGGACCTGCCGGTGCTCTACGAGCTCGCGGCCGAGGAAGGCGGCGCGGACGAACTCGCCGAGGCCGACTCCGAGCGGGCGCAGCTGCGTGAGGACATCGCCGCGATGGAGGTGCGCACACTGCTGTCCGGCGAATACGACGAGCGCGAGGCACTGGTCAGTATCCGCTCCGGCGCGGGCGGCGTCGACGCCGCCGACTGGGCCGAGATGCTGATGCGGATGTACATCCGGTGGGCCGAGCAGCACGACTATCCCGTCGAGGTGTTCGACACCTCGTACGCCGAAGAAGCCGGCATCAAATCCGCCACCTTCGCCGTGCACGCCCCATTCGCCTACGGCACGCTCTCGGTGGAGCAGGGCACCCATCGGCTGGTGCGGATCAGCCCGTTCGACAACCAGGGCCGCCGTCAGACCTCGTTCGCCGAGGTCGAGGTGCTGCCCGTCACCGAAACCACCGACCACATCGAGATCCCCGAAGGCGATGTCCGTGTCGACGTGTACCGCTCCAGCGGTCCCGGCGGTCAGTCGGTGAACACCACCGACTCAGCGGTCCGTTTGACCCACATCCCGACGGGCATAGTCGTGACATGCCAGAACGAGAAATCGCAGCTGCAGAACAAGATCTCGGCGATGCGTGTTCTGCAGGCCAAGCTGCTGGAACGCAAGCGTCAGGAAGAACGCGCCGAGATGGACGCCCTCAAGAGCGACGGCGGCAGCTCGTGGGGCAACCAGATGCGGTCCTACGTCCTGCACCCCTACCAGATGGTGAAGGACCTGCGCACCGAGTACGAGGTCGGCAACCCCTCTGCGGTGCTCGACGGGGACATCGACGGTTTCCTGGAGGCCGGTATCCGATGGCGCAACCGCCGCGATGACGACTGACCGCGATGACGACTGACACCGTGGTCGCGCTCGGGTTCGCCGAGGCCTGGCGCGGCTTCTGGACCGGCGACACCGGCCTGTGGATCCTCGGCCGCGGAGTACCGATCGCGCTGCTCCTGATCGGTGGCCTGCTGGCCGCCAGGTTCATCAACTGGACCGCCCAGCGGGTCACCCGGCGTATCGACGCGCAGTATCAGGAAAGCGATCAGCTCGTCCGCACCGAGAGCGCCAAGCACCGTCAGGCCGTGGCGTCGGTGATCTCGTGGGTCTCGGTGGCGTTGCTGTTCGTCATGGTCGGCGTCCAGATCACCGACATCCTGGCCATTCCGATCAGCTCGCTCGTCGCGCCGGCCGCGGTGATCGGTGCCGCACTCGGCTTCGGCGCTCAGAAGCTGGTGCAGGATCTGCTGGCCGGGTTCTTCATCATCACCGAGCGTCAGTACGGCTTCGGTGACCTGGTCCAGGTCAACATGCTCGGTGCACCCAACGAGGCCGAGGGCACCGTCGAGGAGGTCACGCTGCGCGTGACCAAGCTCCGCACCAGCGAAGGTGAGGTGTGGACCGTGCCCAACGGCAACATCGTGCGCTCGCTGAACATGTCGAAGGACTGGGCGCGCGCGGTCGTCGACATCCCGGTGCCGACCACCGCCGACCTCAATCACGTCAACGAGGTGTTGCACGGGGTGGGGGAGCGCGCGATGGAGGACGACGAACTGCGGGCCCTGCTGCTGGACACACCTCAGCTGATGGGCGTCGAAAGCATCGAGCTCGACACGGTGAACCTGCGCATGGTCGCGCGCACACTGCCGGGCAAGCAGTTCGAGGTGGGTCGCCGGCTGCGGATCCTGATCATCGCGGCGCTGGCCACCGCGGGTATCGCGACCAAGGACCACACCCCGACGGTGAGCAACATCAGTCCCACCGGCGAGGAAACCGCCGTCGACAGCGGGGTGGCCGAGCGCGCGGAGCAGAAATCGTGAAACCGCCCGCTTTCCTGACCAAACTGGTGAAACGGTCCGAACGTCACTCACACGCCCACCTCATCGGCGGCCGGGTCCGGATCTCGACCGTCGGGCTGATCATCGCGTTCGTCGCATTGTTCTGGGTCTACGACAACTACTCGGCACCGCTGCAGACGCCGGCCGAGCCCACCAACCAGGTGGTGCCGCCCGGGTTCGTGCCCGACCCCGAATACACCTGGGTGCCGCGCACCAACGTCGCGCCCCGAACCACCGAACCCACCACGACGACCACGACCACGACCACGACCACCACCCCGGCGACGACGCCGGAGGAGACCACCGGTCCGGGCGACACCACGTCGCCGACATCGCCCACGTCGCCCGAGGGGGCGACTCCGGCCGGGCCGACGACCACGGTCATCGATCCCGACGGACAAGGGCCGTCGGACGCCCAGACGTTCACGCAGTTGCCGCCGGAGACGCCGACTACGGCGCCGACGACGCAGCCGGCCCCGTAGCTCCAGGTTGTTCCGATGCCACCCCGCTACACTGGCGTGCCGTGATGATCACCCTCGACCGTGTGTCAAAGCAGTACAAGTCGTCCGCCCGCCCAGCGCTCGACAACGTCTCGGTCAAGATCGACAAGGGTGAGTTCGTTTTCCTCATCGGGCCGTCCGGGTCGGGCAAATCGACGTTCATGCGTCTGCTGCTGGCCGAGGACCAGCCCTCGTCGGGCGACATCCAGGTGTCGAAGTTCCACGTGAACAAGCTGTCCGGGCGCCACATCCCCGGTTTGCGGCAGGTGATCGGCGTGGTGTTCCAGGACTTCCGGTTGCTGCAGCAGAAGACCGTGTTCGAAAACGTGGCGTTCGCACTCGAGGTGATCGGCAAACGCTCCGACACGATCAACCGGGTGGTGCCCGACGTGCTGGAGATGGTCGGCCTGTCCGGCAAGGCCAACCGGATGCCGGCAGAGCTGTCCGGAGGTGAACAGCAGCGCGTCGCGATCGCACGGGCGTTCGTCAACCGGCCGCTGGTGCTGCTGGCCGACGAACCGACCGGCAACCTCGACCCGGAAACCAGCAAGGACATCATGGATCTGCTGGAGCGGATCAACCGCACAGGAACCACGGTGGTGATGGCCACCCATGACCACCACATCGTCGACTCGATGCGTCAGCGCGTCGTCGAACTCGAACTCGGCCGGCTGATTCGCGACGAGCAGCGCGGCGTCTACGGAATGGATCGTTAAGTGCGCTTCGGCTTTCTCATCAACGAGGTCGTCACCGGCCTTCGTCGCAACGTGACGATGACGGTCGCGATGATCCTCACCACCGCGATCTCCATCGGCCTGTTCGGCGGCGGTCTGCTGGTGGTGCGACTGGCCGACCAGTCACGCGAGATCTATCTCGACCGGGTGGAGAGTCAGGTCTTCTTGACCAACGATGTGTCGGCCAACGACCCGACCTGCGACGCCGACCCGTGTAAGGCGTTGCGCTCGCAGATCGAGGCGCGCGACGACGTACGGTCGGTCCGGTTCCTCAACCAGGAGCAGGCCTACGAGGACGCCATCGCGAAGTTCCCGCAGTACAAGGACGTCGCCGGCAAGGACGCCTTTCCCGCGTCGTTCGTCGTCAAGCTCGAGAACCCCGAGCAGCACCAGCAATTCGACGAAGCGATGGTCGGCCAGCCCGGGGTGCTCAACGTGCTGAACCAGAAGGAACTGATCGATCGTCTGTTCGCGGTGCTCGACGGCATCAGCAGCGCGGCGTTCGCGGTGGCACTGGTCCAAGCCATCGGTGCGGTGTTGTTGATCGCCAACATGGTCCAGGTCGCCGCGTACACCCGAAGAACCGAGATCGGCATCATGCGACTGGTCGGTGCGACGCGCTGGTACACGCAGCTGCCGTTCCTGATGGAGGCCATGCTGGCCGCGTTCATCGGCGTGGTCATCGCGATCGTCGGATTGATCGCGGTACGGGCTCTGTTCCTGGAGAACGCGCTCGACCAGTTCTATCAGGCCAACCTGATCGCCAAGATCGACTACGCCGACGTGCTCTACTACAGCGCACCGTGGATGCTGTTCCTGGGGTTGGCGATGTCGGGCATCACCGCCTACGTCACGCTACGGCTGTACGTGCGAAGGTAGCCGATGGCGAAAAAAGCCAAGTCCGTCAAGGACAGCAACAACCAAGTGGTGGCGACCAACCGCAGGGCGCGGCACAACTACGCGATCCTGGAGACGTTCGAAGCCGGGGTGGCGTTGATGGGCACCGAGGTCAAGAGCCTGCGCGAGGGGCAGGCGTCGCTGGCCGATGCGTTCGCCACCGTCGACGACGGCGAGATCTGGCTGCGCAACCTGCACATCCCCGAATATCACCACGGCACGTGGACCAACCACGCGCCGCGACGCAATCGAAAGCTGCTGCTGCACCGGCGGCAGATCGACACCCTCGTCGGCAGGATCCGCGACGGCAACCTGACGCTGGTGCCGTTGTCGCTGTACTTCACCGGTGGCAAGGTGAAGGTCGAGTTGGCGCTGGCGCGCGGCAAGCAAGCCCACGACAAACGTCAGGACATCGCGCGCCGCGACGCCGAGCGCGAGATCACCCGTGAGATGGGGCGCCGCGCCAAGGGCATGACCTGATCGGCGTCGTCGCCGCGCTCGTCGCCGCCATGAGCTACGGCGTCAGCGACTTCGTCGGTGGCATCGCGTCACGCCGGGTTGCCGCGCTGCGGGTGGTCATCGTCTCCTATCCGGTGGCGCTGGTGGTTCTGGTTGCCGCGGCCGCGCCGCTCGGCGGCACCATGAGCACCCCTGCCGTGGTGTGGGGTCTGCTGTCGGGTGTCGGACAGGCATTCGGGGTGTGGTGGTTCTACGCCGCACTCGGTGCGGGCCCCATCTCGGTGGTGTCTCCGTTGACGGCGATCCTGGTGGCCGGACTGCCTGTCGGGGTGGGCCTGGCGTTGGGGGAGAGGCCCAGCGCGCTGGCCGGAGTCGGGGTGGTGCTGGCGCTGGTCGCGGTGGTGTTGGTCAGCCGGGAGGCTTCCGATGAGGACGTCCGGCCCCACCGCTTCACCATGAAGGTGGCGTGGCTGACCGTCGGCGCCGGGGTGGCCTTCGGCATGAACTTCGTGATCCTGGATCAGATCCCCGTCGAGGCGAAACTGTGGCCGCTGGTGCTGGGCCGGGTCGCGGCGACGGTGATCGTGCTGGCCGCCGCACTGGCCACCGCCAATCTCGCGCGGATCCGGGGTGTGCCGCTGCGATTGGCGCTGTTGGCGGGCGTGCTCGACGCGGTGGCGACGGTGACATCGTTGTTGGCCCTGCAGGCGTCCCTGCTGTCCCTGGCCGGGGTGTTGATCGCGCTGTATCCCGCGGCGACCGTCCTGTTGGCGATCGTGGTGCTGCGCGAGCGGGTCACATCGTGGCAGGCCGTCGGCATGGTGCTCGCCCTGTCGGCTGTCGCGCTGATCACCGCCGGTTAGCTACCGTCTCTGGTGCGGGGCATCACCGAGGGGAGTCGGTGGCTGCATCGGAGGAGGTGGGGTCGTCACCGGTTACCGGGCACGGGGTGCACTGGTCGTCATCGCGGTCGCGTTGGTGGTGGCCAACGCACTCGTGTTCGGGGACAGCGAGACCGGGCGCTGGATTGCGTTGGTGATGCGGTCGGCGGTGAGCGCCGCCGCGATCGGCTACGGGGTGATCGTCGCTCGCCGGGTGACCGGTGTGAACCGGTGGTGGCGGTTGCTGGCGGTCGCGGCCGTTGTCAGCCTGTGGCTCGGTGAACTCGAATGGCTGCTCGACGGCCGGTCCAGTTGGTGGGCGGCGGTCGCCTACTTCGCTTTCCTGGCGTTCGCCCTGGCAGCGGTTCTGGCTGTTG
>CAXEZH010000217.1:0-18179 GCA_964000695.1 uncultured Mycolicibacterium sp.
GCAGGAGCACCGGCACCGGCATCGAAGGCCGTGTGGTCGGGGCCAAGCTTGGTGACACTGCACTCGGTGAGCGGCGCGACGCCCACCTGCTTCACGATCACGGTGTAGCCACCGGCGTGAAGTGAATCCATGGTGTCCTGCGCTGTCG
Source organism: uncultured Mycolicibacterium sp. (assembly GCA_964000695.1). GTDB lineage: Bacteria > Actinomycetota > Actinomycetes > Mycobacteriales > Mycobacteriaceae > Mycobacterium. The sequence goes on from CAXEZH010000217.1 coordinate 149, forward strand.
GGGGACCGGATGGGGCCGTCACCACGGGGGACGCTGAGCCCAGGCCCACCGCTGCCAGAACACTCACTGTGATCGCGACGAAACCTAGACGCTTCATTGCGCCGCCTCTCGATTTGCACGGGCAGAATCTGCTGGACCGAGACCTCGGCGCATTTTCGACCGATAACCACAATGCTCTCGAACCCATCGATCGGGTGTCGAACTGTTCTCTGGCTGACACATGCTCTGGTTGGGGCGAACTCGACGTTGTACTGGACAGTCGGAGCGCTCAGGCCAATTCAGGGACCGCAATCACCGGTACTCGGGATTGGCGAAACCGAATCGTGAGCCGGCATCCCAGTGTGCGCGCTGGTTGCCGTACGCGGGAACTCCACCGGCTGCGCGCAGCAGCGAGGCGAGGTGCATCAGGTTGTAGGTCATGAAGGTGGTGTTGCGGTTGGTGAAGTCGTTGTCCGGGCCGCCGGACCCTTCGTCGAGATAGGACGGGCCCGGGCCGGCAGGTCCCACCCAGCCCGCATCAGCCTGTGGCGGGATCACGTAGCCCAGATGCTGCAGGCTGTAGAGAATGTTCATGGCGCAGTGCTTGATCCCGTCCTCGTTGCCGGTGATCAGGCACCCGCCCACGCGGCCGTAGTAGGCGTACTGCCCGGCGTCGTTGAGTATCCCCGAGCATCCGTACAGCCGCTCGATGACGGTCTTCATCACCGAACTGTTGTCGCCAAGCCAAATCGGACCGACGAGGACGAGGATGTCGGCGGCCATGATGCGCTCGTAGAGGGCTGGCCACTCGTCAGTGTCCCAACCATGCTCGGTCATGTCGGGGTAGACGCCGGTGGCGAGGTCATGATCGATGGCCCGGATCTGGTCCACCGCCACGCCGTGTCTGACCATCAGTGCGGCACTGATGTCAACCAGACCCTGACTGTGGCTGCGCTCAGGTGACTTCTTCAATGTGCAGTTGATGAAGAGTGCACGCAGATGATCGAAGGCAGGCGCCGCACCGCTATCGGCTGTCGAAATCTCGTTCATTGCAGAGGGTTTCCCATCTATTGGTTTGACCGAGGCGAATGTGGCCCCGGTGTGAGAACCCCTCACCGCGGTGTCGTCTTCCGGACAGACCGAAGTCGTTTCGAAAAGCGACTGTCGCCCTGCATGGCTCGCTGCTAGCCCTCGCCGTGAGCCAGCAACGTCCTAATAGCGTTGATCAGATCGTCACGAGAAGGCAGTCCGTGCAGGCCGGTTCGCGTCGGATAGATACGGCACGCCATCGCCGAACCGAGATCACCTGCAGGAAAGAGGTCGGTTCCGTTGACGAAGAAGCTGGGCGAGCCACGGAATCCCCGACGTTCGGCTTGCTTTTCGGTGCGGATCACCGAGATGCGGATCTCGCTCGGATGTCCGGCATCGGCGAGCACTCGCCCCAGGAGATCTATCGCAGGCTGCTCATTGGGGCAGCCCGGCACGACGAGTATCTCAACGTCCATCAGTGCGTCACCTCCTGGTCCTGCGGCCGTGGCTACCCGGCCTTGGCGCCGAGACCTTCGGCGTCGAGGATGTCGATGCCGGCGTAATGGATGGCGATGAGTCGATCCCGTTCGAGTTCCTTCAAAATCTTGTTCAACGACGGCCGTTGCACCCCCAGCATGGCGGCCAACGTGCGCTGCGCGAGTTCGACTGAGCCATCGACAGATTCGTCGAGCAGTAGCTTCGCGACCTGGGCCGGTAGTGTTCGGCCCAGCATCGCGACAAGTCGACCCTGTCCGGTCGACACGCGTTGGGCCACCGATGACAACCAGCGACGCGCAATGTTGGGATGCGAAGCGAGCAATGCTTCGAAGGCGTTGCGATCCAGGCACAAACAGGTGCTGTCGTCCAGCGCACGGGCAGTGTAGGCGAGGGGCATTTCCAGCAGCAGCGCGATGTCGCCATCGACGTCCCCTGCCCTCAGCACGTCCACAACGACACGCCGCCGACCCGAACCGACGGCGAGCTCGATCTGTCCGTGCCGCACAATCCACACCCCGGACGGTGGTTCCTGGGCAGCGAACAGCACCGTGCCGGCGGTGAACTCTTTGGACACGAGGGTTTCCGCGAGGGCGGCCACGTCCTTGGCCGATAGGGGAGCGGCGGCACCACGACCGACACACCGGGCCACCCAGGCGGCATGCCTGATCTGAGCATCCTCAGGGCTTTCACCACCGGTGAGGGTGCGTATGGCGTGCCGGAACGGATGTTCGGTCATCGTCCTCCTGTCCTAGGGAAACCACGGTGGCACTGCTGCGGCCATCGCATGCCACAACTGTCATCAGCCTGACATTCTCGCGGCTCAAGCACTCGCCGTATGGAACTAATCGACAGTGAGAAAGGGGTCGACAGCGATGACACAACAGCCACGGTCGGCGGCGTTCGAGTACAACTACGACCATTTCGGCCTGGACCATCGCACGATGGACCACCTGGAGGGGGTGAGCATCGGCGAGTCGGCGCCGGACTTCACCGCCGCGCGCCTCGACGGAACAACAGTGACGCTGTCACAGTTCCGCGGCAAGCCGGTGGTGCTGGAAACCGGCAGCGTGAGTTGCCCGATGTACGTCAGCCGCGTCGAGCCGATGAATGCGCTCGCGTTCCGCTACCCCGACGCGGAGTTCCTCGTCCTTTACGTGCGCGAAGCCCATCCGGGCCAGCACATCAACGCCCATCGCACCGACGTTCAGAAGGTGGCCGCCGCGCGGATGGTCGTCGATACAGAACGCGAGGGCCGCACGATCCTCGTCGACGACCTCCAGGGCACGGCGCACCGGCTTTACGGCGCCATGCCGAACACCGTGCATGTGATCGACGCCGACGGGACCGTGGTGTTCCGCGCCATGTGGAACGACCCGCCCGCCGTGGAGACCGCGTTGCGCAAGGTGCTCGCCGGCCAGGACGCAGGGACGGTCCAGTCCCGGTTCCGCCCGGCCGGCATGGCAACCGTCCTGCGCGTGTTGCGTCGCGCCGGCTGGCGCGCCGTATGGGACTTCGCCATCGCATTCCCGCGGCTGGCCCGCGCACACCTGCCGGGCCGCACCCGGGTGGTGACCTGATCGCCCGCAGGCGGGAGTGTCACCAGACGAACAATGTTCGACACCGAACCGTCCTCGAAGGGGACGCTGAGAGCACCCAAGGTCATCGGGAAGGGCGGGTTCCATGGACCGTGACACCCCACCGGCGCCCTCGCGCAGGCACGTGCTCGTAGGCGCCGGCGTCGTCATCGGTGGTGCCACGGCGGCCGCGGTCGGGGTTCAGTGGTGGCGCGGGGCTCAACCGGGACCTGCGCCGAATGAACCCCCTGACACCGAACTGGATGCTCTCGCCGCTGCCACGCTCTCGGGTGGCCCAGGCCCGGACGGCATTCCACCGATCGATGCGCCGCGGTTCGTCACAGCTGACAAGGCAGACTTTCTGCACGACGCCGACCCGGTATTCGGTCTGGTCCACCGCGGCGAGGTCAGGGCTTATCCGCAACAGATCCTCGTGTGGCACGAGATCGTCAACGACACTGTGGGCGGAGAACCGCTGTCGGTGACGTACTGCCCTCTGACCGGTACAGCGATCGCGTATCTCAGCCCGCCCGGCGATGTGCGGACGTTCGGCACTACCGGGCGGCTGGTGAACTCGAATCTGCTGATGTATGACCGCGCGACGGAGTCGCAGTGGCCGCAGATCCTCGGCGTTGCGATCAGCGGGCCGCTCAAGGGCACCCGACTAGACACGGTGCCGCTGGTGTGGACCACATGGCGCGCGTGGCGAACCGTGCATCCCAACACGCTGATGCTGTCCACCGACACCGGCGCCCTGCGCGACTACGGTCGCGACCCTTACGGCTCCTATCTGTCGGCCACCGGCTACTACTTCGAAGACGACACACTTTTTCCGGTGCGTCACGTCAGCGATCGCTACGGGAACAAAGAGGTAGTTGTCGGCGTCCGGGACGGATCCGACCGATTCGCCGTCCTCAAGGACCGCGTGCGCCGAGACCGGTCCGTGACGATCGGTCCGACCGGCAAGCTGGTCGCCGAGTGGGATGACCGCCTGGACGCGGCCGTCGTTCGGCGCGCTGACACTGCAGCGCCGGCCGACTTCATGGACGCGATGTGGTTCGCTTGGCACGCCTTCTACCCGCAGGCGCAGGTGTGGTGATTGGGCCACTCACCGTGCTGGCCCGAATCGGCTCTGCGGCCGAGAACATTACGACCGGCATCGGTGCAGCGGTACTTGAAGTGTGGCAGGCCTTCACGATCCGTGGGCATCGCAGGACTGCGATCGCGGTAGGGCTGACCGTGTTGGTCCTGTATCTATTGGCGATCGGTGACATCGTCGTGGCAGCGTCAGGAGCCCTGGGCAACGAGCCGATGTATCAGATGGCACCGGGACGACTCTTTCACGCTAAAGCACCGTTTTTGTTCGAGCCGGTTCTGGTCCTTCGGCCCAGCACGCACGTGACGTTGTTCTTGAGTCCGGTCAACATCGGTTTGGGCGCAGTCGTGGCTGTGTTGGCCGGCGCCAATGTCGCCGTGGCCCGACATGTCGGACGACAGGCCGAATGCCGCCGCAGCGGCTACTCACGTCTGCTCGGTGTTCTGCCGGTGCTCGGCCTCGGATCCGCCTGCTGCGCACCAACTGTGCTGTTGGCGATCGGGACCAGCACGACTGCGATGCTGGTCCCGGTGATGCTCGCTGTGCGGCCCATCTTCTATCCGCTGACGGTCGTGCTGTTGGGAGCGTCACTGGTGTGGACATCGCGTCCCCGAAGGGCGCTTCGAGACGGGGCCAGACCGGTAGGGATGCCGGCGGTGGATGAGCTGTCTGTTCGCGTGCCCGACCAGTCGGCATGCGCCGAATCTGCTCCCGACGAACGCTTTTGAGGTGTGCCGGGACGGTCACCCGGCAAAGTCGCGCTGACCCATGGCCCCGCACTGCCCTGCTCGCCGGGGTATGTCACCGTCCTGACAATGCTGCCCCGCGTTCGGGACGTAAGCGATTCACTCACGGAATCGACGTTCGAAGGACGTTGTGCGACTGGAGGTTGAGAATGCGGATGCGGACGATCGGGCAGCACATCACCGCGATTCTCGCGACCGCCACGCTGCTCGCCGCTTTTGGCAGTGGGGCATCTGCGTCGGCCGAACCCGACAATTCTCCGCCCGGATATCCGCACGCACCGTCGCCTGCCGGCCCGTTCGCGGTCGCGCCACCGCCGATTGGCATGCCACCTGCCCAACCGTCGTCGGAGCCGCTCAGTTCAGCGACGGGTCAGAACCCGCTGCCCTTCACCGGTGAAGCACCTTTCGTGCCGCCAACGTTCAATCCGATCAACGGTTCGACTGTCGGTGTCGCCAAGCCGATCGTCATCAACTTCGCGAGGCCCATCGGAAACCGCGCAGTAGCCGAGGACGCGATCCACATCTCGTCGGTTCCGCCGGTACCGGGCAAGTTCTACTGGATGAGCGACACGCAGGTGCGATGGCGACCAATCGATTTCTGGCCCGCGGGTACCGCCGTCGACATCGACGCCGGCGGCACCAAGTCCAGCTTCCGGGTAGGCGAATCGCTAATCGCTAACGTCGACGACAACACCAAACTGATGGAGATCGTTCGCGACGGCGAGTTGGTGAAGACCTTTCCAGTCTCGCTCGGCAAGCCAGGATGGGAAACCCCCAACGGCACCTACTACGTCCTGGCGAATCACTCCGAAATCGTGATGGACTCCTCGACGTTCGGCCTGAGAGTGGATGCTCCCGAGGGATACCGAGTCGATGTCGAAGACGCCGTCCGAATCTCCAACGACGGCATCTTTGTGCACGGCGCACCGTGGTCTGTCGGCGCCCAAGGTGAGAGCAACGTCAGCCACGGCTGTATAAACCTCAGCCCAGCCAACGCCCAATGGTTCTTCGACAACTTCGGCAGTGGCGACCCGGTCGTCGTCAAGAACACCACCGGCGCGCTGTACACGCAGAACGACGGCGCCCAAGACTGGCAGATCTAGGTTCTAGGCGCCGCAGCCGTGGACAGCTGAGGGCAGGGGTGGAGCTCGGGGGTCGTGTGTTCCATGCACCGGAGCACCTCGGCCAGGCGGCGTAGCTAGCGACGCCACCACCGGACGAACCCGCTCTGCCTTCGTTCCGACTCCGTGGCCGAGGGCTTGGACACACCCAAAGCCTGAAATTTGCCGGTAATGTCCACGTGCCGCCCCGCAACCAACGGCGCAAACAGCAGCTCATGCAGCACCGACACGTCACCCTCGGTCATTGGCGATTGTTCGCAGACTGACCCGACAGGGTGCCTGAGGTTGAGCCGCTGGGCGCCCCGTACCGCAGGTGCCGTCTGACGAATATGCGACGGTTGCGGGGTTGCTTATCCGAAAGGGGCTGAGCGACGACCTAAAGTTCGCATCGTGGTGGACGCCTTCAATGTTGTCGACCTCGCCGGCTGGACACGAGGTGAGAGCGAACCAGGTGGTGATGAGGCCAAACGCTGGTTCATCGCCCCCGAGTCTTCGCGGTACGCCGGTCACTGGTTGTTCAAGCCGCGCCGGATCAAGACGTTGAGGCTTTCCAAGGATCGTCAACGTCGTGGGGAACAACCTGAGGTTCTCATTCGAGGAGAGAACTGGGCTGAGAAGATCTCATTCGAACTTGCCAAGCTCCTGGCTATTCCCGCGGCCGAAACAGAGTTGGCCACCGTCATCCAGTTACGCACTGACGAAAGAGTTTTCGGCTCGATGAGCCGGGACATGCGGCCGCGGTCTTGGGCGTGGACCCCCGGTGCTGCGCTACTTGCTGAGCGTGATGACGAATTCGACGCCAAGTCATGTCGCGGCCACACGATCAAGGCGGTTGCTCTGGCACTTGACGGTGTGCGAGGTCCGGTTGGGACCGATTACGCCGACTGGACCGCCTTCGACGTCTTCGCCGGGTATCTCCTCCTGGACGCCTGGATCGCCAACACCGACAGGCATGCCCATAACTGGGGCGTACTGCAAAATCCAAGGACCGGTGACATCTGCCTCGGACCGAGCTTCGATCATGGGTCGGCGCTCGCGAGCGGCGACGGTGACAGCGTCCGATCTCGACGGGTTGATCTCGGCAGGGTCGATCAATGGTGCGCGCATGGCCGCACCAAACGCTTCGACGGGGGACAGGCTATAGGCTTAGTGGAGGTCGCGACGCGGGCTCTGTCAACCGCTGGAGCCGCGGCACAGAAGCACTGGATAGCTCAAATCACCGATGTTGACCTGGACGTATGCTTCGATGTTGTTGGAGCTACGCCCGATCTGTCGGACCCAACACGTAAATTTTTGAGGACAGCGCTAGACACTAATCGAAAGCGACTCCGTGATGCACTCCATAGACCTACGACCTGAGTCGACTCACGCCGACTCAGACGTTCATAGGGCGAGATTGATCGTGACGCGCCGCGGAGTCGACGATGGGGTGTACAGGGCGATTGGGTACCTCGATCAACTGACTCACGCCGACGGTCCTTCGACTTATGAGTTCACCTACCTGGCCCGGGCGGCGGTCGATCCTGCTTTCGTGCCCATCGTGGGGTTCCGAGACGTCACCCGTCGTTACCGCTCCGAGCGGCTATTTCCCTCGTTTGCCGACCGGGTGATGAGCGCCAAGCGACCGGATCGCCCGCAGTACCTCGAGGCTCTAGACCTCGATGCTGATGCTGACGCTTGGGAGATCTTGACTGCATCGGGGGGCCATCGGGAAGGCGACCCGATCGAACTAATTTCGTTACCCCAATTTCACCGGTCGACTGGTGGTACTTCGGCACACTTCCTCGCCCATGGAGTCAGGCATCGCGACGCCGCAGCGAGTGACCGGATAACGGAGCTGCCCACGGGTCATCGTCTCGGTTTAGAACCCGACCCGGCAAACCCTGTCAACGCGCGAGCGATTCGCATCGTCGATGGCCGAATGCACTTGGGGTTTGTGCCCGATCCGCTTCTGGATTACGTCCATTCCGTCATCAGTAGCGGCCCCTTCGAACTGGCCGTAGTCCGCGCTAACCCCGCAGAGACGCACCCGCACTTGCGGCTGCTATTGCGGCTAGCTGGCCGGTGCGATGCGTTCGTTTTCGACCGCCCTGACTGGCGGTCGACCTAACGCATCCAGCATCCGGACCCTTGAGATTTTGCGTGTCCCTCGCGCCGTTGGTCGACTCAACGGGCAGCAAGGAATCAGTGCTTCCACGTGATGTGAAGACGGTGTCAATGGCCAAGTTGATGTCCCCGCTGGTGGCCAGATGAAAGTCCCCACCCCGTGCGGTGATTCTTAGGTTGGTGTGGGCTTCTCCTTCCTGTGTTTGGCGTCCTTCATGCGGTAGGAGTCACCGTCGGTGATGACGACGGTGGCGTGATGCAGCAGCCGATCCAGGATGCTGACCGCGGTGGTCTGCTCGGGTAGGAACCGACCCCATTGTTCGAAGGGCCAGTGCGATCCGATGGCCAGGGAGCGCCGTTCGTAGGCGCCGGCGACGAGCCGGAACAGCAGCTGGGTGCCGGTGTCATCCAGCGGTGCGAAGCCGAGTTCGTCGAGGATGATCAGGTCGACGCGCAGTAGCGATTCGATGATCTTGCCGACGGTGTTGTCGGCAAGACCGCGATACAGGGTTTCGACGAGGTCGGCGGCGGTGAAGTAGCGGACCTTGTGCCCGGCGTGGATCGCGGCAGTTCCCAACCCGATCAGGGTGTGGGACTGGCGTGTTCCCGCTGAATGAGTCCAACCAGTTTTAGAGTCCTATGGCCCGATGTCGGGCCAGAAGGGACGATGAACACATGGCTGGTCGGAAGCGGAATTCCGCGGAGGACATCGTGCGCAAGCTGCGGCGGGCAGATGAGCTGGCTGCCGAGGGTAAGACCGGTGAGGAGATCGCCGCCGAGCTGGGGGTCTCGCCGGCCACGCTGTACAACTGGCGGCGCACCTACGGCGGCATGGACACCGACGCCGCCAAAGAACTCAAAGAGCTGCGCGAGCAGAACGCCCGGCTCAAGCGGCTGCTGGCCGACGCTGAACTCGAGAAGGACGCGCTGCGGGAGGTCGCGAAGGACGCTCCTATAGATGTCAAGTGCTGATGTTGGCGTAGTCGGCGCGGAGCGTCTGGAAGACTTCGCGGGCGAGGTAGCGCTTCTGGCAGCGGATGATTTCGGGCATGGATAGGCCCTCGGTGGTTCGGCGGTCTGCGTAGGCCCGGCTGCGGGGGTCGTAGCGCAGACGCACAACGGTGGCGATGTGAAGTGCGCTGTTGCCGGTCCGGTCGCCGCCTCGGTGTAGTCGGTGCCGGTTGGTTTTGCCCGAGGATGCCGGGATCGGGGCAACACCGCAGAGGTGGGCGAAGGCGGCCTCGCTTCGCAGCCTGTCAGGGTTGTCGCCCACGGTCACCAGGAGGGCTGAGACGGTGTCTGGTCCGAGGCCGAACACCGCGCTGGTCGCTGGTGCGGCGGTCCGGGTGAGTTCGTCGAGTTGCTTTCGCAAAGAGCGTATTTCGGTGTCGAGATGTTGGACCCGTAGGGCGATCGACCGTAGGGCGTGTTTGGCCGCCTGGGCGGGCTCGGCGAGGTTGGTCGAGTCGGGCCGCAGTCGGGCGCAGGCGGCGACCAGCTGTGCTGAGGACAGGCCGCGCAGCTGGGTGCGGAGCGATTCGGGAGCGGTGATGACCATCGAGCGCAGAGTGTTGACTGCGGCGGTGCGGGCTTTGACTGCGCCGATGCGGGCGACGCGCAGCATCCGGATGGCTTCGATTGGTCCGTCGGCGAGTTTCGGTGCGCCGCTGGCGTTGCCTGCCAGTACAGTTCGCGCTGCTGCCTCGGCGTCGATCGGGTCGCTCTTGCCGCGTTGCCGGCGGAGACGTCGGTCTGGGCGCGGCACTTCGAGGACGTCGATACCCTGAGCGTGCAGGTAGCGGGCCAGGCCGGCTCCGTAGGCGCCGGTCCCTTCGACGCCGACCTGGCCCAGGGTTCCTTTGCCGCGCATCCATTTCAGCATCGACGCGTAACCGGCTGGTGTGGCGGGGAATTCGGCGTCGGCGAGCAGTCGGCCGTTGCGGTCGATGACTACGGCGTGGTGTGTTGCTGTGTGGGTGTCCACTCCACCGATGATGGATCTTTTGCTGCCGGCCATGTCTGGCTGGTTCCTCTCTGTTGGCCGGGCCGTTGCGCGGTAGGGTGGACAGGCCAGTGATGGGCCGCGGGCGAGCACGCTCCTATCAGGTCACACCGTCCGTGCCGAGGCCCGAGTTTCCCTGTGTGGTGGGTGCCGCTCCGAGGCTCGACAGGTCCTTTGAAAGGCACACGATCGGCCAGGAAATTTCAGGGTCACAACCCCGGAACGGCATCCGGTAACCATCATCACTGGAAAATTCTGAGCCCGGCTGCCAAGCGGCGCGCCGTGGACATGCTCAAGGAGACGTTGAGCATGTCGGAGCGGCTGGCGTGCAAGGCCGTTGGGCTGGCTCGCTCCACCTACCGCCGTCTTCCGCTGGGCCAGACCCTTGATGATCCTGATGCTGAGATGAGGGCTTGGCTGCGCTCCTATGCCACCAAACACCCGTGTCACGGGTTCCGCCGCGCGTGGGCGGCGTTGCGCTACGACGAGGGCCGTGAGGTCAACAGGAAGAAGATCCACCGGCTCTGGCGCGAAGAGGGCCTGCAGGTGCGTGTGCACAGTCCGCGCAAGCGGGCCGGCGTCTCGTCGGTGCCGCCGATCCTCGCTGATGCGCCGGGTGTGGTGTGGGCGATCGACTTCCAGTTCGACTCGACTGTCGACGGCAAGGCCATCAAGATCGCTTCGATGATCGACGAACACACCCGCGAGTCGCTGCTCAATCAGGTGGAGCGCTCGATCACCGGTGAGGCACTGGTTGCCGAGCTGACCAAGGTGTTCGCCGCTGCCGGCGGCCCGCCGAAGGTGTTGCGCATGGACAACGGGCCGGAGATGGTTTCTCAAGCGCTGCAACGATTCTGCGAGAACAGGACCGGCATGGTCTACATCCCGCCGGGCTGTCCGTGGGACAACGGCTACATCGAATCGTTCAACAACCGCCTCAGGAAGGAGTGCCTCAACCGCAACTACTGGAACACCCTGTTCGAGGCCCGCGTGGTCATCGGCGACTTCAAGCACGAGCACAATCACCGACACCGCCACTCGGCCCTGGGCTACCGCACACCGGCCGAGTACGCTGCAGCCTGCCGCTGCACCCATACCCCGGTGGCCTGCAGCATCAACTGAGAACAGATCAAACCAACCCGACTCTAAGAACGGGTGGACTCAGGATCGGGGACTCGCCAGGACTTACCGGTCCCGGCTGGGCCGATGATCGCCAGATTCTGTTGAGCCCGAATCCATTCAAGACTCGACAGGTAGTCGAAGGTCTTCGGCGGGATCGACGACGCGGCCACATCGAAGCTCTCCAACGTCTTCGGAACGGGGAACGCGGCGGCCTTGAGGCGGTTGACGACGTTGGAGGCGTCCCGTGCCGCGAGTTCGGTCTCGACCAGCGTGCGCAGCACCTCCTCGGGAGTCCAGCGTTGGGTCTTGGCGGTGATCAACACCTCCGGTGCGGTGCGCCGTACCGCGGCCAGCTTCAACCGCCGCAACCCGGCATCCAGATCAGCGGCCAGCGGTGGAACCGACGGCGGCGCAACGGGTTCGGCATCGGTGATCGGCGGTGTCCTGGTCACGGGATCACCTCACCCTCGGCGGTGTCCGGTGTGATCCGGTAGGCGTCCAGAGACCGGGTCGGAGCCACCGGCAGGTCCAGGATCAACGCGTCCCCGGCCGCGCGGGGCTGTGGTGTTCCGGTGCCGGCGGCCAGGATGGAGCGCACGTCGGCGGCCCGAAACCGGCGGAACGCGACCGCCCGATGCAACGCTGCGACCAGGGCGTCGGTGCCGTGCGCGGCGCCCAGAGCCAAGAGGATCTCCAGCTCCGATCCCAATCGGGTGTTGCCGATCGCCGCCGCACCGACCAGGAACGCCTGCGCATCGGCACCGAGATCGCAGAACAGCTTCTCGACGGTGGTCTTCGGGCGGGGGCCGCGACTGGGTGCCGGCCGGGGTCCGTCGTAGTGCTCATCGAGGATCGAGGTCCCGCCGGGGGCGACGAGTTCGTGTTCGGCCACGATCACCCCGGTCGCCGACTCGAGTAGGCACAGGGCGCCGTGGTCGACGACGACGGCGACGGTCGTGCCGATCAATCGCATCGGCACCGAGTACCGGGCCGATCCGTACCGGATACACGACAGGCGGTCGACCTTGCGCTGCACCGACGGTGCCCCGATCTGTAGTCGTAGCGATGGGAGTGGTTGCAGCAGTTCACGTTCAACGATCAACCGCCCATCCGGGATGGCGTGGATCTCCGAGTGCACTCTCGCGTTGACTTCGGCGCACCACGCGGTCGCGGCGGCGTTGGCAGCACGCAGCGTGATCGGTGTTCCGGTGACAGCGGCTTCGGTCAACAACGGAACCGCCAGATCGTCCTGGGCGTACCCGCAAAGGTTCTCCACGATGCCCTTTGACTGCGGGTCACTGGCATGGCAGAAATCCGGGGCGAAACCGTAATGTCCGGCCAGGCGGACGTAGTCCGGGGTCGGCACGACGACGTTGGCGACAACCCCGCCTTTGAGGCAGGCCATCCGGTCGGCCAGCACGCGGGCCGGTACTCCGCCGATCGAGGCCAGGGCCTCGGCGATCAACGCCAGCGTCGTGGACGCCTTCTGATCGGTGGCGAAGCGCACGAAGCGCCACCTCGAGAACGCCAGCACCGCGCAGAACAGGAACAGTCCCGGTGCCGCTTGGGCCCAGTCGATGACCAGGTACTGTCCCGGTGACCACACCGCAGGGCGCCTACCGGAATGATTCTCTGTGCGCCACAACGCTTTCGCCTCGGCGACCAATCGGCGGAAGTTGCGTGCCGAGCCCTCGTAACCAGCGGCCTCGGCGATGGGCAACAGGCGTTTGGCCGAGATTCGACCCTTCGACTTCTCGACGCGTTCAGCGACCAGATCGGTCACCGCATCGTAGTTGTGGCCGCGTTCTGCCCGCGGTGGCGCAGCGATGCCGGCTTGGTCGGCTTCGAACTTGGTGACGACTCTTCTGACGGTCTTGTGGGTGGTGCCGCACTGCTCAGCGGCGGCCCGGTACGACCCGAGTTGTTGATAGGCGGAAATGATGTCCATGCGGTCCTTCGCAGACTTCAATGGAACTCCCCGGTGGTGGTGGCGTTTGGTTGGCGCCTTCACCGTCACCATCGGGGCCCACAGTTCCTGATCGACATGACGAACACGGGGTGGGGACTTTTATCTGGCCACCAGCGGGGACCTCCACTTGGCCACCAGTGGGGACTTTTTCATGGCCACGGACAGACGGAGCCCTTCGGTCCTGGCGCAACCGTCTGGTTCTAGGATCCGCCATTTGGATGGCAAAACTCCTCGCCATCTCTATGGCAACGCAAGAGAAACTGCAGGCCACACGACCGGCGTATGTCACGCAGTTTGGCAACCCACAGCGCGCTGTAGATTGCCAAACTCCGTGTCGGATTGCCATATGAAATGTCGAACGATGTCGAATCCGACATCATGGATGGCAAAAAGTCTGATCATTGCTCGGTAGAGCCGAGGCCAGTCCGGCGCGGACGACCTCGTACGCATGGTTAGAGACGCCGCCAAAGCGATCCCGGGGCGGTGTCGGCGGGTGTGGCGTTTGTCAACAGTCTGTGTTGCTTGGTGGTCGTTCTTCCGCGGGTGCGTAGCGGTGGCCGCGCCGTAGCGCCGTCACTCGACTGGGTATCGGCAGCTGGTGGTGCGTTTTGACTTCGCGTCGCCGCCGGCAGCGGGCGGCCGTAGGGCGGTGGTGGTCAGAGACCGTTTTCTGATCACGGGTGCCGTAGTTTCCGGTAGCGGGTGGGTGTCAAATCTTCGCTGTGACTGATGCGGAGCTGGCCGGGGCGGGTGCGTTGTTCGTAGGCGGTGATGACCAGGCCGACCCCGCCGGCCGCGGGCACGAGGACGCCTTGTACGTGCAGAAACCATGCGGCATGGCCCACTGCTTGGCAGGCCGACCAGTCGTCGCCGTAGATGTCGTCGTCTTCGAGCCCCACCGCTTCGCGGGCTTCGGAGGTGGTGAGATCAAGGACCGCCATATGGGTTGCGTCGATGGTGTGCAGCCGGTAGTGGGCTTCGAGCATTCCCTCGGGGGTCGTTGATGCCGCCTGGGCGGCGCGCTCCACTTCAACCATGCATGCTTGCGCGGAATCGGCCAGATAGATCGCCGAGAACAACAGGGGCGGGTTCCACCTGCCGCCGAATCTACGCGCCCCCTCCCCTGATAGAGGATCACGTTGGGCGCCGGTGTACCGGAAGCACGTTCCCGACCACTGGATGGTGCCACGCGAGTCGATGCGCTGCACCAGATCCTCGTCGAGCGCATCGCTCACACGAAGATCCCCTCGGCCATGGCGTCGATGAGGGCTAAGACGCGCTGATATTCGCCGTCGCGTACCAGGTCGGCGGGCTTGCCGTGCGCCAGTAGTCGATTCGGCGAGAACATCCAGACGTTGGCCTGGTCGCGGGGGAGCACTTCGGCCAGCGCGTCGGCGACGTAGGCCAGTTCGATGAGTCGTTGTTTGTTGAGGCGTTGCGGGACGACCTGACCTGAGGTCCAGCGCGCTACTGAGCGCGCCGAGGCATCGACGATGCCGCCGACCTCCTCGTAAGTCAATCCCAAGCGCTCGATCGCACTCGACACGGTCGAGGCGAGCGCATTAGCTCCCATATCGTCTGCCTGTCTTCCTTTTGTCAGTCCCTATGTCATGTAGTCTGTCACGAAACGACGCCTGGGGCGAGAGGACGTTCACCACGATGGGCATTCAGTTTCGGCTGGGACCTAACGACCACAAACCGGTCGAAGACTTCCTGTCCCGCGAGCACGCAGGCACCGAGGCCATCACCCTCGACACCAAGGCTGCGCGTCACCAAGGGGCTGCTGCGGCGGCGGCCGCCGACGCGGGCCTGCAGGTGTACTGGGAGCCCGCAGCGGAGCGGCTGGCCGACGAGGGTTTCGGCCTCGACAAACTCCCGCTGTGGACCGGGCAGCCCTACGATATTGACAACCTCTCCGCTGACCAGGCGGCCCGCGCCGCGCTGGTCGATCTGACCGTTGAGAAGCACCCCGTGCTGGTCACCCACGTCACCGCCCCGCACTTCTATGTGACCGACGAGCGCACCGCTCGCCTCAACGTCGACCTCGCCGAACGCACCCGGCTGGCCGTCGGCAAGGACAAGCCCACCCGGGCCGTGATCACGGTGTCGACCACCGCTCTGGGCCGCCTCGGCATCGATCTCGCCGCCGAATACGCCGGGGCAGGGATCAGCGACGTCGAAATCCGCTTCTCCCCTTTCGGTGGCGACGACGAAGGTATCCGCAAAATTCGCACCGCCTTTGGGGTCCTTGACCGGTTTCGTGAACATGACCTCACTGTCACGCTGGGGCTGTCGGGCAACATCGGCCGCGCTGCGCTGGCCATGGGTCACGCCGATGCCTACTCAGTCGGCCTGGGGATGCTCGAAAAGGTTAACCACCCCCAAACGATGGCCCGCTACCGCAAGGCCCCCGATCCGGACAAGGATCAAGGCGGCGGCGCCGCCGGCGGCATTTACCTGCCTCTACTCGGAGCCACCGTATCGGCCAAAGCGGCACGGCAGCTGCTGAGCCACACCGATATTCGCACTCGCGTCGGGTGTCGTATCGGATCGTGTCGCAACAGCGTGACAGGACCCCTCGACGACCGCCGCGCGCACTACCTGCACTCCCGGTCCAGCGAGGTGGCCGAGATGCTTCGTCGCCCCGCACCCTGGCGCGGGGCGATGGAAATCGACCGTCTCAACGTGGCGATCGGACTGCGCGAACGCGTCAACGAGCACTACCTCAGCGACGACGTACACAAACTCGGCACGCGAACCATGCGTAGCCTCATCGACGAGATCCAACACGAACAGCAGCAGGCTTCTTGAAAGGTCGAAGGCCGCCGGTTTGATGGGCTGTCGCCCTTGGCTGTGGTTCAGTGTCCGTGTCGTACGGCGGGAGTAAATTGTGAACAAGCGATCCAGTCGATAAGGAGCAGCACCGTGGCTGACTACGACGTGCAGTACGACAAAGACTCAGGTGACTGGAGCGCCAAACGCTCCGGTGCAGAAAAAGCTGCGGGACGTTACGACACCCAGGGTGAGGCGCATGACGCCGCCCGGGGCTTTGCGGAACGAAGCGGCGGCGGCGAGGTTCGAGACCACCGCAAGGACAACAACCAGATTCGGAACACCGACACAATCGGCAAGAAGGACCCCTACCCACCGAAGGGCTGACGCGGCAGCGCGGAAGAAACAATAGGGCAACTCGCGCACAGGCCGTCCCGTTCCTCGAGAACGAGCCGGTCAATCCGGCGGGGTCTTCAGGTGCCGAGTGCCTCCCTTTCAAATCGCTCGTCTTCGGCAGCGCTGAAGTCGGCTTGGGCGCCGCGGTAGTCGGCATCGCGGGCGATGCGGTGTTCGGCGGCTGCAGCACGGTGCTTTTCGGGGTCGCCGATGTTGTCGGCGGCGGCGCGCTCATGGGTTGCGGCGGCCTTTTCGTGCGCATCACCAGATCGTTCGTGGCGTTCGGCAGCGGAATGGTGCGCTTGACGAGCCCGTTCGTGGGCCTCGTGAGCGCGTTGGGCAGAAAGCTCGGCGTCGCGGCGCCGCGATCCTGCACCAGCCTTCAAGGCGGCTTGGCGAACCCTTAGCTCGGCTGCACGTGCACCAGCGCGTTCGCCTCGCTGAGCGGAATTGTGGAGGGATTTATCGGGTTGGCTTTCCGGCATGCGGCGCACCCATCACGTCTTCTCAGCGTCACATTGCTCGGCAAGCGGCACAATCGCCTTGCCCTCAGCATGCACCTCATCCGTCGAGACACTCCGGTTATGTCATTAGTCGAGCGAACGACTGTGCTCACAGCCCTGTGCCGAGCGGGGTAGTGTCACCCTCAGGAACGGCATCGCGCCGTTGCGTCGCGTCCTGTGGTTAGGACAGTCGAGAAATTAGCTCTTCGCGACTTGTTTACCGCCCCCCTTTTCGCTTCACCTAACGAGCGAAAACAGGGTCCGCGCATGGACGACCACGAATGCGCTGCGGGGCTTCGCGCCACCATGGCCGAACTCACCTCACAGTTCTTCAACCCCACCGATATTGCGACCACGCTCCACGGAGTGACCAGCGCCGCCGTCGAATTGATCGACGGCGTGGACTACGCCGACGTCCTGCTGATCTCTGGGGCCGACACGTTCCGATCGGTAGCGGCCACCGGCCAGGTCGCCATCGACCTCGATGATGTTCAGCACCGCTTCCGAGAAGGCCCGTGCCTGGATGCGGCCATCGCGGACGTGGTAACCCGGTGTAACGGTCCCACCGGCGTCTAAGCTAGAGGTTGAGCGTAATTTGCGGTAGGTCGCCGCCTACGACGTAATACACATATCGCCAACACCGGTAGTCAGTCGCTTTGAATCTGGGCGCCCGCCCTTCTGCTATGTCGCCATGCCGGAACGGCAGTTGGTCGTTCCACCAACTACTATGTGGGTACGTAATAGCAGGAGCGCGACCCGACGGATTGTTGTGATGAAAGTGTTGACTGGACGCCGACAAGTAGTAGCGCTGAGCGTGTTTTCGGCTGTCGCGGTGCTCGTGACGGCATCGCAGACGAGTGCGGTCAAGTCTCGGCTGTCGAATACGGTGACTGCGCCCGGTGCTGTGGAGGTTGAGCAGACGCCGCAGGCTGCGCCCGAGCCTCCCGCAATCGAGATTCTCCCCAGAACAGGCGCGAGCGATGTGGTCCCTGTCGGAGCAGTGAAGGTGACCGCGACTGTTGGGACCCTGACCGATGTGCGTATGCAGAACGAACAGGGCAGGGTTGTTGCCGGTCGAATGGTGGGGGGCGGACGCGCCTGGGAGCCCGCCGAGCCAC
>CAXEZH010000218.1:0-8886 GCA_964000695.1 uncultured Mycolicibacterium sp.
ACCGAGCACCCCGGCGCGGTTCTCACCGACCCGTCGGAGGCCGACGTCCTGATCGTGGTGGCGCCCACCTGGTCGGGTCACGACCAGATCGCGGCACTGGCCGACCGCATCGACTCCGGGATGCTCAGCTACGCCGACCAGATCGGACCCCGATGCCGGACCGTCTGGCTGGTCACCACGGCGGCAGAGACGGTGACGGCGCACGACCCGCCGGCCGACCCTGTCCAGGCCGCGCTGGCCGCGATGCATCGCAGCATCGGGTTCGAGCATCCCGATCAGGCCTTCCACCATCTCGACCTCCCCGATGCCGCTTCGGCCGCCGATCCGGCTGTGGCCGAAGCGATCATGACCGACTGCGGGGAGATCGCGCTGCGCGACGAACCCGCGAGGCTGTATCGACGGGCACTGGGCGACGACATCTCGGCTGCCCGCCCGTGGGAGCTCACCGCCGCTCTGCTCGACCACGTGGTCATCACCGGCGGCTCCGGCGCGATCGGGTCGAGTTACGCCAGATATCTGGCCGCACACGGCGCCGCTCGCATCACGGTGCTGAGCCGCCACGGCCTCGATGCCGCCACCGTCGCGGAACTCTCCGCACACGGAACCCGCATCGACGCACCACCCTGCGACATCACCGACCCAACGCAACTGGCCGCCACCGCCGGCGCGTGCGCCGGTGCCGGTGCGACGCTGGTGATTCACGCGGCAGGCAACGCCTCCTTCGCGCCGCGGGCCGAGGTCACCGGCGCCGCGCTGGTAGACATGACCGCGGCGAAGATCACCGGCCTGGACGGATTCGTCCGCACCTGGCCGATACACCGCGGCGCACCGATACTGTTGTGTTCCTCGGTCATCGGCGTCTGGGGAGGCAAGGGCACCGCCGGTTACGCGGCGGCCAACCGCCTGCTGGACGTGACGGCGGCGCGGCTGAGGGCCGACGGACACCACTGCGTGTCGGTGCGGTGGGGGCTGTGGCAGGGCGCCGGCGTCATCGACGCCGCCGAAACCGCCCGGGTCGAACGCGCCGGACTGAAGCCGATGGACCCCGAGCGGGCGGTCGAGGCCAGCCTCGCGGAGTATCCGCGCGATCCGCTGATCCTGCGGGCCGACCCCGCGCGGCTCCGAATCCTGTTCGGTGCCGACACCGAGACCCGAGACGAGCCCGCCGCGCCGTCGACCTCCGACGACTCGGAGACGGCTGCCCCGGGGGCGGTGCGCAGCCAACTGGCGCTCGTCCTCGACGTCGACGCGACATCGCTGGACCTCGACGCCACGCTGTTCGACCTCGGCGTGGACTCACTGCTGGCGCTGGATCTGCGCAAGCGCCTGAAAAAGCTGACCGGACACACCGTTCCGCTGGCCACGCTGCTCGGTGGCATCACCGGCACCGACCTGATCGCCGCGATCGAAGAAAGTGAACCCCTCGCGTGACTGACATCGACACCCGAGCCCAGCTCACCGACCGGCGATTGGAACTGTTGCGCCGCAGGCTCGACGAGCGCGGCCTCACCGCCACACCGACGCCCGTCGACGACGCGCCGGCCATGTCCGAAGGCCAGCTGCGGATGTGGTTCGTGCACGCCGCCGATCCCAGTCGCGCCCTGCTGAACGTGTGCCTGTCGTATCGCATCACCGGTGCCGTCGACACCGATCGGCTGCACGAGGCCGTCGACGCGGTCGCGGTTCGGCACCCGGTGTTACGCACCACGTACCGCACCTCGAGCACCGAGGGCGGTTCGACCGGCCTGCCGGTGCCGACCGTGCACCCGGACCTGCGGCCCGGCTGGGCGGAACACGACCTGTCCGAATTGTCCGAGCGGGCCCGCCGGCTGCGGCTCGAAGTGCTGGCCCAGCGTGAATTCAGCGCGCCGTTCGACCTGAACGCGGAATCACCGCTTCGGATCACCGTGATACGCATCAGCGCCACGGAACTCGTGCTGCTGCTGGTCGCCCACCACATCGCCTGGGACGACGGTTCCTGGGAGGTGTTCTTCACCGACCTCACGCGCGCCTACCAGGGTGAACCCCTCGCGCCGAGCCGGGCCTGGACGCCGGCCCAGGTGAACGACGACGCCGACGTGGCGTACTGGCGCGCGGTGATGGCCGACCCGCCCGAGCCCCTCGAGTTGCCGGGACCGACCGGTTCGGCGGTGCCCACCAGTTGGCGCTCCCGACGCACCACACGGCGCCTCGACAGCGACGTCGCGGCGCGGGTGAGCGCGATGGCCGCCGATGCGGGCACCACGCCCTACACGGTGCTGCTCGCCGTGTTCGGCACTCTCGTGCACCGCTACAGCCACGTCGACGACTTCCTGATCGCAACCCCGGTGCTCAACCGCACCGCCGACACCGAGGACGTCATCGGGTATTTCGGCAACACCGTGGCCCTGCGTCTGCGACCGCAGGCGACGATGACCTTCGCCGAACTGCTGGACCAGAGCAGGGACACCGCCATCGGGGCGTTCGCACATCAGCGGGTCGGGCTGGACCGCATGGTTCGCGAGCTCAACCCCGACCGGCGGCACGGCGCCGAGCGGATGACGCGGGTCAGCTTCGGATTCCGCGGCCCCGACCGGTTCGGGTTCACTCCACCCGGGGTGAGTTGCGAACGCGCCGACCTGCGGGCCCATCTGACCCACCTTCCACTGGGCATCATGGTCGAGTTCAGCGCCGACGAGATCGTCGTCGAACTCGAGTACCTCGTCGAGATCATCGAGCCGCAGCTCGCCGAGCAACTCATCGACCACTACCTGGTGCTGCTCGACAGCGCGCTCGCGCGACCGGGCAGTTCGCTCAGCGGGCTGAACCTGATGAGTGACGCCGACCGGGAATGGTTGCGCGAGATGACCCATGGCCCGGCGTTCGACACCGCGGCGGCCACGATCGTCGACCTCGTCGAAGCCCAGGCGGCCCGCACCCCGGAAGCCACCGCCGTCGTCTACGAGGGCCGCCACTACAGCTACCGCGAGCTCAACGAGTACGCCAATCAGGTCGCGCACTGGCTCATCGCGCACGAGATCGGCACCGAAGACCGCGTCGCGGTCGTGCTGGACAAGTCGCCGGAGCTGGTCGTCACCGCACTGGGGGTGCTCAAGGCCGGCGCGGTGTACCTGCCGATCGACCCGACCTACCCCCAGGATCGGCTGAACTTCATCCTGGGTGACTGCGACGCGAAACTGGCGGTGCGCGAACCGGTCACGGGTATCGACGGTCTGCCCACCCACAACCCGACCGACGCTGACCGGGTGCGCCCGCTGCGTCCGGCCAACACCGCCTACCTCATCTACACCTCCGGCTCCACCGGACTGCCCAAGGGGGTTCCGGTCCCGCACCGACCCGTCGCGGAGTACTTCGTCTGGTTCAAACAGGACTACCAGGTCGACGCTGCGGACCGGTTGCTTCAGGTCGCCTCACCGAGCTTCGACGTGTCGATAGCCGAGGTGTTCGGCACCCTGGCGTGCGGCGCCCGGCTGGTGATCCATCGCCCCGACGGGTTGCGCGACATCGGCTACCTGACCGACCTGCTGCGCGACGAAGGCATCACGGCCATGCATTTCGTGCCGTCGCTGCTCGGGCTTTTCCTGTCACTGCCCGGCGTGAATCAGTGGCGCACGCTGCAGCGGGTGCCGATCGGTGGTGAGGCCCTACCCGGGGAGGTCGCCGATAGATTCCACGCCACGTTCGACGCGTTGTTGCACAACTTCTACGGGCCCACCGAAACCGTCATCAACGCCACCCGGTACAAGGTCGAGGGCCGGCAGGGCACTCGTATCGTGCCGATCGGCAAGCCCAAGATCAACACGGCCATCCACCTTCTCGACGATGCGCTGCTCCCGGTTCCGCCCGGATCGATCGGTGAAATCTACATCGGCGGAACCCACCTCGCGCAGGGTTACCACCGCCGGCCAGGGCTGACCGCTGAACGCTTCGTCGCCGACCCGTTCACGCCCGGGGCCAGGTTGTACCGAACCGGCGACCTCGCGCGGCGCAACGCCGATGGTGATGTCGAGTTCGTCGGCCGCGCCGACGAACAGGTCAAGATCCGAGGTTTCCGGATCGAATTGGGCGATGTCGCGGCGGCGATCACCGTCGACCCGAGCGTCGGCCAGGCCGTCGTCGTGGTCAGCGACCTGCCCGGCCTGGGCAAGAGCCTGGTCGGCTATCTGACCCCGGCCGACGGCTCAGCTGTCGACGTCGACCGGATCCGCGCGCGGGTGGCGGCAGCGCTGCCGGAGTACATGATTCCCGCCGCCTACGTGGTGGTCGACGAGATCCCGATCACTGCGCACGGCAAGATCGACCGTGCCGGGCTGCCGGAACCGGAGATCCTGGCCGCCAGCGAATTCCGCGAGCCCGCCGCCGGCACCGAGACGCAGGTCGCGCAGCTGTTCGCCGAGCTGCTCGGCCATGAGCGGGTGGGCGCCGACGACTCGTTCTTCGACCTGGGTGGGCACTCACTGCTGGCCACCAAACTGGTCGCCGAGGTCCGCGCCCGGTGCGGGGCCGACGTCGGTGTGCGTGACATCTTCGAGCTCGACACCGTGGCGCGGCTCGCCGAATACATCGACTCCCTCGCCGCGGACGGCCGCGGCGCCCGACCGCGGCTGGTGGCGCAGCCGCAAGACGGTCCGACGCCGCTGTCGTCCTCGCAGTTGCGATCGTGGTTCGGCTACCGCATCGAAGGCTCCAACCCCGTCAACAACATCCCGTTCGCTGCCCGTCTGTCGGGCCCGTGCGACGTCGACGCACTGGTGGCGGCTCTTCGAGATGTCGTCGAGCGGCACGCGATCCTGCGCACGACATACCGCGAGATCGACGGCACGCCCTATCAGGTCGTCAACGACATGACACCGCACTTCCTGGTGCGGCGGGCCCGCGGCGACGGCGAAGACTGGCTGCGCGGCGAACTGGCCCGCGAACAGCGCTACGCCTTCGACCTGGAACACGACTGGCCGATCCGCGCCGCGGTGCTCGGCGTCGACGGTGAGCGCGGGCCGGAACTGGTGGTGTCGCTGGTGATCCACCACATCGCCGGCGACCACTGGTCCGGCGGCGTGCTGTTCACCGACCTGGTGACCGCGTACCGTGCCAGAAACGCTGGAAGCCAGCCGGATTGGGCGCCGCTGCCGGTCCAGTACACCGACTATGGTGCCTGGCAGGCGCACCTGCTCAGCGACGAGGCAGGCATCGTCGCCCCGCAACGCGAGTACTGGGCCGGCCAGTTGGCCGGAGCCCCCACCGAATCCGGCCTGCCGCTGGACCATCCACGGCCTCGGCTGCCCAGCGGCGCCGGTGACGCCGTCGAGTTCACCATCACGGCATCGACCAGGACCGCACTGGCGCAGCTGTGCCGCGACCTCGGCATCACCGAGTTCATGGCCCTGCAGGCGGCGGTCGCCGTGACGCTGGCCAAGGCCGGCGGTGGCCCGGACATCCCGATGGGAACACCGGTGGCGGGCCGGTCGGAGGCCGAGCTGGCAGACCTGGTCGGCTTCTTCGTCAACTTCGTGGTGCTGCGTAACGATCTGCGCGGAAACCCCACATTGCGCGAGATCCTGGTGCGGGCCCGCGAGATGGCCCTGTCGGCGTACTCGAACGCCGACGTGCCGTTCGAGCAGGTCGTCGAGGTCGTCAACCCGCCGCGCTCGCTGTCACGCAACCCGCTGTTCCAAGTGGTCGTGCATGTGCGCGAACAACTTCCGCAGCAGCAGATGATCGACGACCGGACGTCGTTCACGGCGCTGGAACCCAGCTTCGACATGGCCCAGGCCGACCTGTCGCTGAACTTCTTCGCCGCCGACACGTACGACACATACGATGGCACAGGGGGCGGCTACCGCGGCCACGTCATCTACCGGCCCGAACTGTATGACCGCGCCACCATCGAACGGCTTGCCGGCTGGCTGGACCGCATCGTCACCGCGTTCGCCGAGCATCCTGATCGCCCGCTCGGCGACGTGGAGATCATCACCGCCGAAGAGAAGCAGCGGATCGTGACCGACTGGGCCGCCGGCGCGAACCGGGTGTACCTGCTCGATGACGCACTGGCTCCCGTCCCGGTCGGCGTACTCGGTGACGTCTACGTCGGGGGCACCGTGTTCACCGGCGACCAGCTGGTCGCCAACCCGTTCAGCTCCCGCACCGGCGAGCGGCTGTACCGCACCGGCGACCGGGGCCGGTGGGACGACGACGGCCGCCTTCACCTCGCCGCGGCCGCCGTTCCCGCCGAGGTGGTGACGGGCGCGCCGGCGACCGAATGGGAGGAGCCGAGCACCGCGACCGAGCGCGCCCTGGCCGCGCTGTTGACGGAGCTGCTCGACGCCGAGGACGTCGGCCGTCACGACGACTTCTTCGGTCTCGGTGGAGACAGTGTGTTGGCCGTGCAGCTGGCCGCCCGAGCTCGCGACGCGGGTCTGGATATGACCGCCCGCATGGTCTTCGAACATCCCGCGCTGGCCGAGCTGGCCGCCGCGCTGGACTCGGGCTCGGTCCCCGACGCCCAACCCGACGACGTACACCACGAACCGATGTCGGCCTCGGGCCTGTCGGAGCAGGAACTGGCCGCGCTGACGGCGTCGTGGAGCGGCGGGGGACCGGAGGCGCCGCGATGACGCAGACCGACGCGCGCCCCAGCGCACCGGCGATCGAAGATGTGCTGGCGCTGAGCCCGCTGCAGCAGGGTCTGTTCTCGATGGCCACGCTGACCGAGGGCGGTGCGGCGCGCACCGACCCCTACGTCATCGCAATGGCCGTCGACGCGATCGGCGACCTGCGGGTGGACCTGCTGCGCCGCTGCGCTGAACAGCTGTTGACGCGGCATGCGAACCTGCGCGCCAGCTTCGTCCAGGGTGACCTCAGCCGAGCCGTGCAGATCATCCCGACCCGTGCCGAGCTGCCGTGGCGGCAGGTCCGCGTCGACTCCGACGACGAGGCGGTGACCGTCGAAACAGCCGAGCGCAGTGCACCGTTCGATCTGAGTCGCGGACCGGTGATCCGGTTCCTGCTGATCGAGACACCTCAGCGGTGGAGGTTGGTCGTCACCGCCCACCACATCCTCATCGACGGCTGGTCGCTGCCGTTGTTCATGGGGGAGCTGCTGACGCTGTACCGGGCCGGCGGTGACCCCGCTGCGTTGCCCGACCCGCCCCGGCCCTACCGCGACTACATCGGCTGGTTGGCCGGCCGCGACCACGAGGCCAGCCGGCGACTGTGGCGGCGCCACCTCGACAAGATCGACGCACCGACCTTGCTCACCCCGGCGCTGACGTCGTCCGCCCCGGCACCCGGGCGGCCCCGGCTCACCGAGGTGAAACTCGAGGCCGAGTCCACCCGCCGGCTGACCGAAGGCGCGCGCAGCCGCGGCGTCACCGTCAACACCCTGATCCAGCTCGCCTGGGCCGGCGTGCTTTCCGTGCTCACCGACCGCGCCGACGTCACCTTCGGGGTGACGGTGTCGGGACGGCCGGGCGAGTTGGCCGGCGCCGAGCGGATGGTCGGGTTGTTCGTCAACACCGTTCCGCTGCGGGTACGCCTGAACCCCGCCGACCGCACGGGTAGCCAATGTCTGGCGCTGCAGCGCGAAGCCGCCGAGCTGCGCGACCACAGCTATCTCAGCCACGCCGACCTGCGGGCGATGGCCGGCATCGGAGAGCTGTTCGACACCCTGCTCGTCTACGAGAACTTCCCGCCCGGAGCCCTGGTCGGCGCCAGCGAGTTCCCGGCGAACGGCGCCACATTCGTGCCGTCGACGCTGGAGAGTCTGTCGCATTTTCCGGTCACGCTCGCCGCGCATCTGGCCGGCGAGCAGCTCACCGTGTTCGTCGAGGTGCTCGATGGGGCGCTGGGCCAGCTGCAACCCGAAACGCTGGGCAGGCGAGTGCTGCACATCGCGCAGCGCCTGATCAGCTGTTGGGACCGGCCGTTGCGCGAAGTCGGCATCCTGCTCCCCGGCGAGGATCTGGTGCCGTCAGCCGCCGGTGACGCAGTCGGCGGCGGCGGGGTGCACACTCGGTTCACCCAGGTCGCCGCCGCGCGC
Organism: uncultured Mycolicibacterium sp.; assembly: GCA_964000695.1. Classification (GTDB taxonomy): domain Bacteria; phylum Actinomycetota; class Actinomycetes; order Mycobacteriales; family Mycobacteriaceae; genus Mycobacterium. Next base: position 8,036 of record CAXEZH010000218.1, read on the forward strand.
CTCGGGTCGGTAGCGCTGACCTGGGACGGCGGACGGCTGACTTATCGCCAGCTCGACGAGGCCGCTGACCGGGTGGCCTCGGCGTTGCTCGCCGGCGGGGTCGGTGACGAAGACGCCGTGGCGATCACCCTGCCCCGCGGCCCCGACTACGTCGTCGCGATGCTGGGCGTGCTGAAGGCGGGCGCGGTCATCGTGCCGCTGGACCCCGCGATGCCCGCCGACCGGGTCGCCGACATTCTGGACCAGGCCGCAGTGCGCGTCGTCGTCGACGAGGCGTTCATCGCCGCGCTGCCCGCCGAACCGCCGCCGGACTACCGGCCCGCCGAGGTGACAGGGGCGCAGGCCGCCTACGTAGTGTTCACCTCGGGGACCACCGGCCGGCCCAAAGGGGTCATCGGGACGCACGGCGCGGTGCTCGCCTACGCCGGCGATCACGCCGAGCGTGTCCTGCGTCCGGCGCGGGCACGGCTCGGACGGCCGCTGCGGGTGGCCCACGCATGGTCGTTCACCTTCGACGCCGCCTGGCAACCGTTGGCGGCGCTGCTCGACGGCCACACCGTGCACATCGTCGGCGACGAATGTCAGCGCGACGCAGAGGCGTTGGTCTTCACGATCGGGCGTTTCGGCATCGACATGCTTGACACCACCCCGTCGATGTTCGCCCAGTTGCGCGACGTCGGTCTGTTGAGCACCGTGCCGCTGGCCGTGCTCGCCCTCGGCGGGGAGGCGGTCGGCGCGACGACGTGGCGGATGATCGGCGACGAGTGCGCCCGCACCGGCATGACCGCGTTCAACTGCTACGGACCCACCGAGACGACCGTGGAATCAGTGGTCGCCGCCATCGACGCGCA
>CAXEZH010000219.1:0-6083 GCA_964000695.1 uncultured Mycolicibacterium sp.
GGGTTGCGCGGCACGGGGCGCGGCGGCTGTCGCCGTCACCGGTCGGGCGGCTTCCAGTCGAGCTTGAGCGGAGTCGCGTTCGGTAGCGAGCCGTTCGACCTCGCGTCGCTGTGCGGTAAACGTCTGCTGGGCGTCCCGGAGTGCGGCTACCGCGTCGTCTTGCCGGCGTTGGGCGTCTGCGGCGGCGCTCTCGGCGCGCGCCCGCGCTGCCGTCGCAGCAGAAAGCTTGTTGGCCTGATCGGTCTGCCGACGCAGGAGGTCGTCGCGGACCCGCTGGAAGCTGATAGTGAGGGTCTGCTGGGTCGAGGCCCCGGCCAGGATCTCCTCGGGACTTTGCGCCAGCGGCAACGCACCCGACGGCCCGTTCATATAGGTCGACGCGGCGAAGCGGTCAAAGCGCTGTTGCGCGGCCTCGTTCGCGTGTTGGCTGTCGGTAAGGGCTTGGTCGCTGGCAACAACGTCGCGCCGGGCCTGCGCGAGGGTGTCGCGAGCGGCCGCGATTTCGACCAGGGCACGGTTGACGCCCTCTTGCTTGATCTGAATGTCGCTACCGACGTCGGCCATCCGCTGGTTCGCTTCGGCGACCGCCGCAACCAATGAGGAAACCTCGTCGCGGTCGGGGCTGCCGTCATGCCCGGCAACAGCGGTACCCGGGGCGCTGAGCACCAGTGCCGGCATTAAAGCGCAGAGACTCAGAAAAGAAGTGAGGCGCCGCATCGAATCTCCTCAGCTGGGGTGAGCGTTGTCGAGCCGCGCATCGAAGCCGAACGGCACCCGCGGCACTCCTACTACCGAGCTAAGTACGTAGCACAATAGTACGTAGACGAAACGTACATCACTTTGGTATCAGGAGGAACGTCTGTCACAGTCTCAGGTCGGTTACAACTGTGCGTCACGGGCGCTAGTTTCACGCGCCGCGGCCGGTAGTGCAGATGCTCGCCCTATGCGGTCCAGGTGAGGCGTATCGCGGCTTTTCCCAGCTCGGCGGCTACATTGGGGCTGAAGAGCTCGGGGCGCGAGGAGGCCAGCTCGTCGCGGAGAGCGGGAGGCGCAAATGGAACAGCGAGGATTCGGCGACCTCGAAGCGGTGGTCATGGATTGCGTGTGGGATTACGCCGAGCCTGTCACGGTGCGTGAGGTTTTCGACGAGATCTCTCAACGGCGGCAGATCGCTTACACCACCGTGATGTCGACGATGGACAACCTGTACCGCAAGCGCTGGTTGCAACGTCAGCGCGATGGGAAAGCGTACGTGTATCAGGCGTCCATGAGCCGCGAGGAGCGTTCCGCGCGTTTGATGAAGGCCGCGTTCGACGCCGGCGGGGATACCGATGCGGTGCTGGCGTTCTTTGTTGAGCAGATGAACGCCGAGCAGTCCGCTCAATTGAAGGCGGCTCTGCGCAAGGGGCGTCGGTGATGACCGCCGCGCTGTGGCTGCTCCTCTATGGCAGCGCGCTGGCCTGGTGGGCGCCACCGGTCCTGAGGCGGATGACCCGTCACGGCATCAGCCCCCATATGGGAGTGGCCGCCTGGCTGGCCACCGTCGCCGCGACGCTGGCGGCGTGGCTCGTCGCGCTGATCATGGTGATCGGCGCAACGACGGACAGTATTCGTACGGGCGCGGTCGTGACGCTGTGCCTGGAGCTGTTTGGCTTCTCCGAGCACACCCCCATGGCCGGACGAATCGGTTCTGTTGTTCTCATCGCAGTAGGAACCCTGACGTCAGGGTTCGTCGTAATGCGGATCGGTCGCTGCTTGTCGCGGCTGCGGGCGCGAAGTCACGAGCACGCGCGTGCTGCGCGGATCGTCGGCCGACCCACCGACCATCCCAATGTGGTGGTCGTGGAGGCCGACCGGCCTGCTGCCTACTGCGTGGTCGGACGCCCGAACGCCATCATCGTCACCTCCGCGGCGATGAAGTCGTTGAATCGATCACAGCTTAAAGCGGTTCTGGCGCATGAAAACGCGCACATCTCGGGGCGCCACCACCACATCCTCATGGCGCTCCGCGCTTTGGGGGGCACACTGCCGCGGCTTCCGCTTTTCGCGACGGCCCCTCATCGTGTGGGTGAACTGCTGGAGATGTGCGCTGACGACACCGCCGTGCGCCGCGTTGGCACGCATCCGCTGTTGGCTGGATTATCTGCTCTGGCCGGAGAACACCCGCCTGCACGGGAAGGCCTCGCCGCGGCGGGAACAGCGGTCATCGCGCGAGCGCAGCGGCTGCTCACCCCCACACGCCGGCACGTGCGATGGCGCCACCGCATCTGCCTGACAGCCGCGATCACCGCCATGCTCGCCACACCCGCTCTCATCCAGGTGCTCTGCCACCACTAGCGCCTCAACGCCGGCCGCGCGTTCCGCAGGTGGAGCCAATGCGCGTAGGCCGCCAGCAAAGTCGACACCGCTTGGCGCGCGGGCCGATGGAGCGCAAATTATCTACGTAGTAAAACCGTAGATGATCTGCGGTACAAGCAGCGCAACGATCTGTTGTAACTCCTTCGCGGAACCTCCAAAAGGGCGTTTTCGCAAGGGCATCGGGCGAAGTCGATCGTGCGACGGAACGGCCGGATGGCTCGGCGCAACGGCGGTCGCGCTCTGATCACAACCCGGCATCGGCTCAGGGGCCGAGCCGGAATTCGCCGATCCGCTGCTACAGTCGGCAACATCGTGAAGTACTTCGACGCGAACTCTGGGCAACGCCGCCGCGCCATCGTCGCGGCGTTGATCGCGTTCTGGACCGTCATCGTCGGAGCCGAGTGGGCACTGCCCGGCGTCAATGCGGCACCTGCACACGGACCGCACACACTGGCCGCCAGTGCGGTCGGCGCGCCGATGTCTGTCGAGCTCGACCACCCCCACGTCTCCCAACCCGACGCCGAGTGCACGCCCGACACCCTGGCCGAAGCGATCCTGCCGCGGGGAACGGTCTCCCTGATCGCCCTCGCGTTGGGCCTCGTCGTGGCTGTACTTCCGCTGCTGTGGTGCCAGGCGGCGAAGGCGCCTATCCGCGGTCCACCATGGAAGGCCCGCCCCCTGCGCACCGGCCGCGACGTGCTCGCCCACCTGTGTATCGCGCGCCGCTGATCGGCTAGCGTCAGGCCCCGTCGTCTTCGACGGTGGCCGGTGACCGCTACCTGCCGTCAGTCGCCGCGCTTCGTCGCGGCCTCACAGAAGCGACATTCATCGATGAATCCTGCCCTGCCAATCCGCCATGCACGCACTTCCCACACCCGATCGGCACAGCCACAACGCGGCCGCAACGAGCGGCCGGCCACCATGGTCGGCCAGACCCCTGTCTTGAGAATCAGCGCACCGTTCACGTCAGAAGAGCGGGGCTTTTGGGCCAAACTCGAAGGCTTCAACCCGGGAGGAATGAAAGACCGACCCGCGCTACACATGGTCGAACGCGCCCGCTCCCGCGGGGCACTTACCCCCGGCGCCCGCATCGTCGAATCCACTAGCGGGACACTAGGATTGGGTCTCGCACTAGCCGGAACGGTCTACGGGCACCCCGTCACCTTGGTCACCGACCCCGGGATGGAGCCGATCATTCAGAATATGCTCGCCGCATTCGGCGCCGACATCGAATTGGTCACTGAACCGCACCCACAGGGAGGCTGGCAGCAGGCCCGCCGTGACCGCGTGCAGAAGATCTTGGCCACCGACCCGCGCGCCTGGCATCCCGATCAATACAGCAACCCCGATAACGTCGACGCCTACCGCGGGCTCGCGTTGGAACTGAACGAACAACTCGGCGCCGTTGATGTCCTGGTGTGCTCGGTGGGCACCGGAGGCCACTCGGCCGGCGTCGCACGCGTCCTTCGTGAATTCAACCCGCAGCTGCGGCTGATCGGCGTCGACACGGTGGGCTCGACGATCTTCGGCCAGCCCGCGGCTTCTCGGCTCATGCGCGGCCTGGGATCGAGCATCTATCCCGGCAACGTCGACTACCAAGCGTTCAACGAAGTGCATTGGGTTGCCCCCGCGGAGTCGGTGTGGGCATGCCGCACCCTGGCGGCCACCCACTACGCCAGTGGCGGCTGGAGCGTCGGTGCGGTCGCCCTGGTTGCAGGCTGGGTCGCACGCAATAGCCCTGCCGGAGCCACTGTCGCAGCGATCTTCCCGGACGGCCCGCAACGCTACTTCGACACCATCTACAACGACGACTACTGCCGCGCCCACGGCCTGCTCGACGCAGCGCCCCCACGGCATCCCGCCACCATTGAGGACCCGATGACCCAGACAGTCACGGCGTGGACGCGATGCACCACCGTTGTCGACCCCACCGAGGTGCAGCCACGATGACCCTGCTGTCAGCCTTTCGCAGCTTTGGTTGGCCCAGCCGGATGCTGATGATCAACCAATTCGGCATCAACCTGGGCTTCTACATGCTCATGCCCTACCTGGCCGGCTACCTCGCCGGCCCGTTGGGGCTGGCCGCGTGGGCCATCGGCCTGGTGCTGGGTGTACGTAACTTCTCCCAGCAAGGCATGTTCCTCATCGGCGGCACCCTGGCAGACCGGCTGGGCTACAAACCGCTCATCGTCTGCGGATGTGTCCTCCGGACAGCAGGATTCGGCCTACTCGTCTTCGCTGAATCGCTGCCGGCGGTCCTGATCGCCTCGGCAGCAACCGGCTTCGCCGGCGCCCTGTTCAATCCTGCGGTGCGCGCCTATCTAGCGGCCGACGCGGGCCCACGGCGCGTAGAAGCCTTCGCGGTGTTCAACGTGTTCTATCAGGCGGGCATTCTGGCCGGACCCCTTGTCGGGCTGGCCTTGATGTTCGTCGATTTCCGAATGACAGCTGCCGCCGCAGCGGTCGTGTTCGCAGCGCTGACCGTGGCCCAACTCTTAGCGTTGCCCCACCGCGCCGCGGGGACACCTGATGAGAAGACATCGGTGCTGCAGGACTGGCGAACAGTAGCGGCCAACCGCTCCTTTCTGCTCTTCGCGGCGGCCATGATCGGGTCGTATGTTTTGTCATTCCAGGTCTATCTGGCATTGCCGCTTCAGGCGCGATACCTGTTTCCGCGCAACGATTCCGTTGTCACCGCCATGATCTTCGTGGTCTCGGGTCTGGTTGCCGTCCTCGGCCAGATGCGGATCACACGATGGTTCGCCCACCGCTGGGGCGCCGGCCGCTCCCTGGTGATCGGCATGCTGATCCTCGCGGCGTCGTTCCTGCCGCTGATCGTGCTGCCCGATGACACCAGGGCAGGCAGAGTCGCCGCCGCGACCGCGCTACTCGTCGCCACGGCGGTGCTGGCGGTCGGGTCGGCGGCCGTCTTCCCGTTCGAGATGGACACCGTCGTCTCATTGGCCAACAACCGCCTCATCGGAACGCACTACGGCTTCTACAACACCATCGTCGGAGTCGGCATTCTTGTCGGCAATCTGGCCACCGGCTCGCTGATGCAGGCCGCCCGAGATTTCGGACAACCCTGGCTGCTGTGGGTTCTGCTGTCGGCAATCGGGCTGGCCTCCGCAGCGGCCTTGTTCCGGCTGGACCGACGGGGCCGACTTCAACCCGAACAGCTGACATCCTCTGGCGCGCAAACCCCCCGCTGAACACCCGAGACGCGAACATGCCCGACACCCCATATCGCCATCTACGTAGTAGCTACGTAGATGGCGATATGCTGGTTCCAGCATCCCCGCAGACGCCTTCACGCCGTGAATGGCCCACGCTGGCAAGGAGACTGCCACGACCATCGAGCCGCACCCCGCTTCGGGCAGCGTTGCCTCTCCGGCGGTAGCCGCTGGGCGCATTCGCGTTCTGCTGGTTGAGCCTCGGCGCATCTACGCCGACATGTTGGCCCGCACCCTGCGCGCTGAAGAGTTCGCCGTCGACGTCGCACGCTCAGATGCTGCAGCGCTCACCGCGGTGCTCGGCGATGACCCCGATGTGGTGGTGGTGTGCGTGGGATCATCCGCGCACGGCGCCGTCGTCCTTGACCGTGTTCGCCAGGCCGCCCATTGCGGCGTCGTCGCGCTCGCCGACACAGAGATGGCGCCACTAATATCGCGCGTCGGAGTGGCTCCCATCGGCTCCCGCGACATACTCAACACGCGAATACGGCA